>JAWOHA010000044.1:0-11852 GCA_046496385.1 Cryobacterium sp.
AAACTCACCCTCGTGACGACCGTTCTGCTGCTCATCGCCGGCATGCTGTTCTACATTCTGCTGGAATACGACAACCCGAAGACCTTCGGCAGCCTGGGCGCGGGCGACACCGTCTTCCAATCCCTGTTCCTGTCGATGATGACCCGGTCCGGGGGCTTCGCCACCATCGAGATCAGCGACCTGCACGGCTCCAGCCTGCTGCTGACCGACATGCTCATGTTCATCGGCGGCGGTTCGGCCTCCACGGCCGGGGGCATCAAGGTCACCACCCTGGCCATTCTCTTTCTGGCCGCCTTCTCCGAAGCCCGCGGCCGCCAGGAGATGGAGGCCTTCGGGCGCCGCATTCCCAGCGACATGCTGCGCCTGGCCGTGAGTGTCGTACTGTGGGGAGCCACCACCGTGGCGGTGTCATGCATGCTGATCTTGCACATCACCCAGGCGCCGCTCGAATTCGTGCTCTTCGACGTGATCTCCGCCTTCGCGACGGTGGGCCTGTCCACCGGCCTGACCACGGAACTGCCTCCGTCCGGCAAATATGTCCTCGCGGCCACCATGTTCATGGGCCGGGTTGGTACAGTGACACTCGCTGCGGCGCTGGCAGCCAGCCAGAGCCACCAGCTCTTCAGACGCCCCGAAGAAAGGCCCATCGTTGGTTGACCTGATCCGACACGATTCCCCCGTCTTGGTGCTCGGCCTCGGCCGTTTCGGCGCAGCCACCGCCGGGCAGCTCGACCGCCTCGGCCGGGAAGTACTCGTCGTCGACACGAACGAAGCCCTCGTGCAGAAGTGGTCCGAACGGGTGACCCACGCGGTGCAGGCCGATGCTCGAAACCTGGAGGCCCTGCGGCAGATCGGCGCGGAGGATTTCTCCATCGCCGTCTGCGCGACCGGGTCGTCGGTGGAGGCCAGCGTGCTGATCGTCGCGAACCTCGTCGACCTGAAGATCCCGCAGATCTGGGCGAAGGCCATCTCCACGTCGCACGGCAAAATCCTGGAACGCATCGGCGCCAACCACGTGATCTACCCCGAAGCGGAGGCCGGCGAGCGTGTGGCACACCTCGTGTCGGGACGCATGCTCGACTTCATCGAATTCGACGATGATTTCGCCCTCGTGAAGATGTACCCGCCCAAGCCCATCCGCGGCCTCAACCTGATCGACTCCAAGGTGCGCAGCAAGCACCGCGTGACGGTGGTCGGGGTGAAAAGCCCCGGAAAGCCGTTCACCTACGCGACGGCAGAAACCGTGGTCTCCAGCCACGACCTCATCATCGTGTCGGGCACCGAAGGCGACATCGAACGGTTCGCGGCGCTCGGAACCTGAGCCCCGACATCCTCCGACGGGCGGCGCAGGTACGCTGTGAACCGACGGCGCGACCAGAAAGTTTGCAGACATGCCCCTCCCCGACTTCCCCGCACCACCCGGTGTCCGCGCGCCGGTGCGCGGCGACGAGACCGGCGAGGGCACCGTCGACGCCCTCACCGAGCAGAGTCAGGCAGCGCCTGACGCCGCGCCGACCGGGCGTCGCGCTGCCCGCGCCGCCGAAGCACGCGCCGCCGAGGCCGAGCCGGTCGCAGAGGCGCCTCTCGACGCAGAGCCGGTCGCAGAGCCGCCCGTCGAGGTCGAGGCCGAGTCCGAGATCGAGGTCGAGCGGGGTCCTGAGCCCGACCCTGTCGAGCCGGCACCAGAACCAGAACCAGAACCAAAGCCCACGCCTGAAATCCCGTTTGCAGAGCTGTTGATGTCCCCACCCGTTTCCGCGTCTTTTCCCGCCCCGCTCAGTGCGGTCGCCGATCCGGAGGCCGCACAGGTCCCGGTATCCTCCGACTCGCCGAACCTCGCTGATTTTCTCGGCTCGCGCCCGACCGTGGCAACCGGCCCGGCCGAGCAGGGCTGGCAGGGCACCGTGACCCGCGTCACCGGCGGCCTGATCACGTTCCCGCCCGGCGGCGCCGAGCGGGCAGAACGCACCGCCATCGAGTCCGTTCAGCGCAGCCTCGTCGGTCCGCGCACCATAGTCGTGCTCAACCCCAAGGGCGGGGCTCACAAGACCACCGCAACGCTGCTGATCGCGGCGACCTTCGGCATCTATCGCGGCGGTTTCACGCTGGCCTGGGACAACAACGAGACCATGGGAACCCTGGGCGTGCGCGCCCGGGCCGCCAAGCACACCAACACCGCCGTGGATCTCTTGCGCGACCTGCGCGAGTCCGGCGGTGAACGTGCCACTCGGGTGGGCGACCTCGACAAGTACGTGCGCGCCCAGGGCGACGCGCAGTTCGACGCGCTCGCCTCCGACCTCGACCCGGCCGGGGCCGCCAGCATCGACGCGGCGGCATTCTCCACGCTGCACGAGAGGCTCAGCCGGTTCTACCGCATTCTGGTCGACACGGGCAACAACATGCGTGCGAGCAACTGGGAAGCCGCCGTCGACGCCGCCGACCAGCTCGTGATCGTGTCCACCATTCGCGAAGACACCGGGTTCGGTGCCGCCGCACTGATCGACGGGCTGCGCCGCAAGGGCCACGGTGAGAAAGTCGCCGACGCGGTCACCGTTCTGGCCTCCCCGTCCAAGACGGTGGACGCCCAGCTCTCCCAGCGACTGCACACGCACTTCGCCCAGCTGACCCGCACCGTGCTCGACGTACCCTTCGACGCCTCACTCGTGAGCGGTGGGCCGCTGAACGTCGACGCTCTGGCGCCGCGTACGCGCGCGGCCTGGCTGCTCGCCACAGCGGCGATCGCCGAAGGCCTCTGACGCGCCACTGACGCGCCGCTGACGCGCCGCTGACGCGCGGATCACCCGGTCTCGGTGCTCGCGCCTCGACCAGGGCGTCCCGCGCCGCGCAGACGGAGGGTCAGCTGGCGGCGAGCTCCCGGGCCCGGGCGAGGGCCGCATCCGTGGCCGAGTCGAAGATCGCGGTGAAGTCGGTCTGCTGCAGAACACCCACGGCCTGCGCGGTGGTGCCGCCGGGGCTCGTCACCTGGCGGCGCAACTCGGCCGGGGACTTGTCGGAGACGGCCAGCAGAGCGCTGGCGCCCAGGAAGGTGCCGTTCACCATGACCGCGGCCTCTTCAGGGGTGAAGCCCTTGTTCACTGCGGCCGCGGTGAACTGCTCGATGAGCAAGAACACATACGCCGGGCCGGATCCGGAAATCGTGCTGAGCGCGTCCAGTTTGCTTTCGGGAACCACGAGAACGTCGCCGACCGTGGCGAACAGGGTGCGGGCCAGCTCCAGGTCTTCGGCCGTGGACCGGGTGCCGGCGCTCAAACCGGTCACCGCCATGCCCACGACGGCCGGGGTGTTCGGCATCGACCGAATCACGTGCACGGATGCCGGCAGCAGCTTCTCGAAGGTGGCCACGGTGACGCCGGCGCAGACGCTCACGACGAGCGTGCCGGGCTCGAGGGAGTCGGCGATTTCGGCCAGCAGGTCGGGAACCATGTAGGGCTTCACAGAGACGACCACGATGCTCGCACCGTGGATGGCCCGCAGGTTGGCGTCGGCGTTCGTCTCGGTCGCGAAGGCGGTGACGCCCGCGGTGTCGGCCAGCTCGGCGGCCTTTTCGGGGCTGCGGTTGGTGGTGCGAATACCCCCGGTCACCTCGACTCCGGGCTTGAGCAGTCCGGCCAGAACGGCCCGCGCCATGGAGCCGGCGCCGAGAAACGCGATGGTGGGCAGGGTCACAGTTTCGGTAGCAGTCATTAGGGCAGTCTAGTTTTTTCTCAGATCCCGGGGTAGGCGATGCTCAGCCGCGGCGGGCGGGGTCGTCGAAGAAGTCCAGCAGCAGTCGGGCGCAGTCGTCGGCGGCGACGCCCGCGATGACCTCGACGCGGTGGTTGAGCCGGCGGTCCCGCAGCACGTCGTAGACCGACCCGACCGCGCCGGCCTTCTCATCCCAGGCGCCGAAGACCACCACGGGCATCCGGGCGGCCAGAATCGCGCCGGCACACATGACGCAGGGTTCCAGGGTCACCACCAGGGTGCATCCGGTGAGGTGCCAGTCGCCGGTCGCGGCCGCGGCCGCACGGATGGCCACGACCTCGGCGTGCAGGGTGGGATCCTGAAAGCGTTCGCGTTCGTTGCGGCCGCGACCGATCACCGTGCCGGCGGCGTCGATCACCACGCAGCCCACGGGAACGTCACCGGTTTGCAGCGCCGCCCGGGCTTCGACCAGGGCGAGGCGCATCCAGCGCGAGTCCTGGGCGGCGCGCTCCGTCATGGGATTCCTGTCGGCCGAACGATCGGGCGTCGCACGGTTAGAATTGAGCCTATGCGAGTTCATGTTGCCGACCACCCGCTCATCACGCACAAGCTCACGGTGCTCCGCGACGAGACCACCTCGTCTCCGCAGTTCCGTTCGCTGGTGGAAGAGCTCATGACGTTGCTCGCCTACGAGGGCACCCGCGGCGTGCGAGTGGAGACCGTGACGGTGAAGACCCCCGTCGCCGAGACCGAGGGTCTGCGCATCAGCGAGCCGAAGCCCCTCGTGGTGCCGATCCTGCGTGCCGGGCTGGGCATGCTCGAAGGCATGATGAAGATGCTGCCCACCGCCGAGGTCGGCTTTCTGGGCATGCAGCGCAACGAGGAGACCCTCGAGCCCACCACCTATGCCGAACGCCTGCCGGAAGACCTCTCCGACCGACAGTGCTTCGTGCTGGACCCGATGCTCGCCACGGGTGGCTCACTGATCGCCGCGATCAACTTCCTCTTCGATCGCGGCGCCGTCGATGTCACCGCGATCTGCATTCTCGCCGCTCCCGAAGGCATCGCCGCCGTCGAACAGGCCCTGGCCGGCCGCGAGGTGACCATCGTTCTCGGCGCGGTCGACGAACGCCTCGACGACAACGGATACATCGTGCCCGGGCTCGGCGACGCCGGTGACCGGCTGTACGGACTGGTCTAACGCGTCCGGGCCGATGGCGCGTCGCCTCGGCCCGATTGCAGGTCCTGCGGGCAACAGGGCATCACAGCGCCCGATATTCAATCATCTTTGATGAATGACATTTTCATAGAAATTTCTTTTCGCAACGGCTGGTTCGCCGGGGATCCGCCCACAGAGGCTACCCGGCATGAACGTGATGCGGGCGGGGTCGCGTCTTGCCCGGTCATCAAATTGACACATGCCGTCACACTCGGCTTTACTCACAGTTATGACAACGCGCGCACTCCCCCCGACCTCCTCCGAGGCCCCCGGGACTGCCGGCATGATGATGCCCGGCATGCTCAGCCACGTCTGTTGCCGAATGTGCGGCTAACGCCCTAGAACGCCGAGCTCCCGCCTCCACGCATCCGTGGCACCAGGGCGGTTGAACTCCCGCGAAGACGTGCCCGCTGTTTCAGCGGCCCGGTTCTTCGCCGCAGACCGGCAGTGCGCCCGCAACCCGCGCACACAGTCGCCGCCGGCTCCCTTCTCGAACCCACGCCGGGTTCTTCGCAGCACCCAGTCAAGGACGTCTCCCATGTCTCTCGCTCACATCCACACCAGCCGGCCCACCTTCGCCTCCCGCCCCGAGCTCACCCTGGCCCCCGACCCGGTGGCCGCCGCTCCCCGCATTCGCGCCGTGCCCAGCGGCACCGAAGCTCGCGGGTTCGTGCTTTACGTGGGCATCGACGAGGCCAAGGCCGCCGCCGCCGGCACCAATCTGAACCGCATCGTCGAAGCCCTCAAGGCGCTGGCCGCCGACCTCGCACCGACGGCCGAGACGTACGCGGCTGTCGCCCTGGCCCCGGAGGGCGCCGGCGGGCGCGATGTCGACGTGGTGCGACTGGCCCTGCAAGACCCTGCCGCGCTGGCCGCGCACCGTACCGAGCTGGAAGACCCCGACCGGGCCCGCGGCGGCGTCGTCGTCGACCTGTCCCGCAAGCGCGTGATCCTCGACAACGAGACCGCCGCGCTCACGTACAAAGAATTCGAGCTGCTGCAGTACCTTGTTCTGCGCGAGGGCCGCACCGTCGACCGGGCCGAAATCGTCTCCGCACTGTGGAGTGACGCCGACGACGAGACGCCCAACGAGCGCACCATCGACGTGCACGTGCGTCGCCTGCGCGCCAAACTGGGCCACTACGAAGACATCGTGCGCACCGTGCGCGGTGTGGGCTACCGCTTCGACCGTCACGCCGACGTCGCCATCCGCCAGGCCGGCACCCCGAGCCCCGATCGCTTCTAGCGCGCCCGGCGGGGCCGGCGGGCGCGGCGGGGTGGGTCGACCGGGCGTTGACGCACATGAGGGCCGGTCGTAGCGGCTACGACCGGCCCTCTTCCCTTGCACCAGGAGTGTCCTGCGATCACAATGCACGACTTCCGCCACAGCAAGCGGTTGACGCAGAATCAATATATAACGAATCGGTAACGGACGCCACTTCCGGCCGGGCATTTCACCTGCGAGTTCTCCGTGAAGCCGGCACAGTGCGGCATTGGGGCGCCGTGTTCACGCACCTGGCTGTGCGGCACGCGAAGTGATCCACGCGGAGCCCTATCCTTGAGATCGACGTGAGGAGTCACAGTGACGGATCGAGCAGCCGCCGTAAGTGCCTGGGAATCGCTGTTTCGAGCGCAGGTGGCGGTGATGCGCAGCCTCGCGGCCGAGTTCCCGTCGCACGGTATTTCTTTCAACGAGTACGACGTGATGTTCAACCTGTCCCGCCAGCCGGAACGCCGCATCCGCCTGCGTGAGCTCAATCAGCACGTGCTGCTCACCCAGCCCAGCGTCAGTCGCCTGATCGACCGGCTCGTGGTGCGCGGATACGTGGACAAGGTCACCGACCCCCTCGACGGGCGCGGCGCCATCGTTGCGCTGACCGATTCCGGCTATGCCCTGTTCCGCCGGGTGGCGGTGGCGCACATGGGCACCATCACCGACCGTTTCGACGACGTGCTGAGCAACGCGGAGCTCACGCAGCTCACGCAACTGTGCGATCGACTGCGCGCCGGCCCGCCGGCACCGGCCAGGGAGGAACAGCGGCATTCGATTGTGACCGACTAGGCCGCAGGGCGCTTCGCTCGGCGCCGTGATGTGGGATACCGTGGCGCATGACGACTTTATCTGGATCCTCTGTTCTCGTCGTGGGCGCCTCCGGCGTGCTCGGCGCCGAGATCGCCCGGCTGCTGGCCGCGGCGGGCGCTCGCCTCACCCTCAGCGGCCGTGACGCCGACAAGCTGGCGGCACTGAACATTCCCGGCACACTGGTTGCGGCGAACCTCGCCGACGCCGACGCCCCCGAACGGCTCGTCGCCGCCGCCGTCGCGGCGCATGGCGGGCTGGACGGCATCGTGAACGCGGCCGGGCTGGTCGCGTTCGGCGCGGCATCCGATGTCGCCGACGACACCCTCGACACCCTTTTCGCCGTAACACCCTCGCCCCGATGCGCTTGCTCGCGGCCGCGAACGAGGCCCTCGCGGCCTCGGGTGCCGCCGCCCGCGAACCGTTCGTGCTCACCCTGAGCGGGGTCGTGAGCGAGGCTCCCACGGCGGGCATGGCCGCGTATTCCGCGTCGAAAGCCGCCCTCGCCGCGTGGAGCAAAGCCACCGCCCGGGAGCTGCGCCGCAGCGGCATCCGCATGCTCGATGCACGCCCCGGTCACACCGACACCGGACTCGCGACGCGGCCCATCGCCGGCGCCGCCCCGAAGCTGTCCGGCGGGCTCGACCCGGCGTTCGTGGCGCGCCGCATCGTGGCCGCGATCGAGAACAACGAGCGCGACCTGCCCGGCACCGCGTTCACCGAGCCGGCCGCCTAGCCGGACCGGGCCGCTACCAGGCGGTGCGTTCGCGCTCCTGGGCAACCACCGCGTCGCGGTCAACGAGCCGGCGCAGGCCGGCCAGCGGCTGACTCATGCGGTGGTTGCCGCGGATGCGGGGCTCCACCCGGTCGAGGAACGCCCAGTACCCGGCGGTGAACGGGCAGGCATCCGGCCCCAAGCGCACCTTCGGGTTGAACCGGCAGCCGCCGCAGAAGTCGGTCATCTTGGAGATGTACGCCCCGCCCGAGGTGTACGGCTTGGTCGCCACGATGCCGCCATCGGCGTGCTGGGACATGCCCACGACGTTGGCCGGCATGACCCACGGGGTGCCGTCGACGAAAGCGTTGATGAACCAGTCCGAGAGCGCCGCCGGCTCGTAGCCCTGCTGCAGGGACCAGTTGCCCAGAATCATCAGGCGCGGAATGTGGTGCGTCCACCCGGTGCGGCCCACCTCGTCGAGCACATGGCTCAGGCACCGGGCCTCGACCGCGCTCCCGTCCAGCTCCAGGAACGCTGCCGGAAGCGGCTTGTGGGCGTCGAGAAAGTTGCTGTCGGCGACATAGCTCTCGCCGAGGTGCCAGTAGAGGTGCCAGACCCAATCCCGCCAGCCCATGATCTGGCGCACGACCGCTTCGGCGCTCGAGAGCGGAACACCGCCGGCCTGGTAGGCGCTGACGACCGCGTCGATGACCTCCTGCGGATGCAGTAGCCCCAGGTTCATCGGCACGCTCAGTCGGGAGTGCGCCATGGTGCTGTCGCCGCGCAGCGACGCGTCTTCGAAGGGCCCGAAGTCCGACAACCGGGTCTCGATGAAATCATCCAGTGCCGCGAGGGCTTCACTACGGGTGGCGGCGAAGCGGCGCGGCGCGTCCGCCCCGATCAGGTGAACCCTGCCCTCAGCCACGAGACGGTCAAGGTCACGGCGCACCTCGGCGTCGATATCGTCTTCGACCGGAACCCACGGGTCGGGCAGGCCCAGGCTGGCCGCGCCCTTCGGCGGCGGCTGCCGGTTGTCGTGATCGAAGTTGAAGCGACCGCCCTCGGGCTCCGGGCCGCGCATCAGAACCCCGGTACTCGTGCGCACGCTGCGGTAGAACTGTTCCATCACCAGCCGCGACGCCGGCCGCCCGTCGGCCCAGCGGGCGAAGTCCTGCTCGCTGGTCACGAAGCCCCGACTGGGCAACACCGACGCGCCCAATTCGGCGACCAGCGCCCGCGCGCCCCAGGAGGTGGGGTTGACGACTTCCAGTTCCCGACCGGCGAGAACGTCACGGTAGTGCTCCGTCCGCAGAAATTCGACGCGGTCGCCGAGTTCTCGCGCACGGTGCCGCAGGGCACTGAGAATGAGGTGCGCCTTGGCGCGGTGGTAGGTTCGGCGCCCCAGCACCGCGGTCGCCTCAACGAGCACGATGGCCCCGCCGTCGTCGTAATGCGGGCCGAGCTGATCGGCGAACAGAAAGCGCGGGAGGGTCATTTCGCGAGTCTAACGGCGGGGAATTTTTTTTCACGATAGATCTTTCGTCCCGGTGCATCCAAAACCGGGTCCGGGCTGGAAGAGGTGTTGAAAGCATCCCGTGCCCGGGCGCAGCCCGGGCCATCACCAGGAGGTACTCATGCGCAAGACCCTCACCGTCGGCATCGCTGCCGGCGCCCTCATCGCCCTCGCCGGCATCACGCCGGCCGCCGCGGACGAACACACCGCCCAGCTCTCGGTGTTCCACGGAGTTCCCGGGCTCACCGTTGACGTCTACGTCAACGACGACCTCACTCTGGACGACTTCGAGCCCGGCGATCTGGCCGGCCCGCTCGACCTGGCCGCCGGCACCTACACGGTCGCCATCGCCGCCGGCGATGCCGCCGATGCGAGCAGCCCGGCCATCGGCCCGGTCGACCTGGAACTGGAAGCCGGAAAGAACTACACGGCCGTCGCGCACCTCAATGAGGCCGGCGAACCCACGGCCACGCTGTTCACCAACGACACCTCGACCCTGGGCGCCGGCGACGGCCGCCTGACGGTGCGCCACGTGGCCGCAGCCCCCGCCGTGGACATCCTCGCCGGCGGCACTCCCGTCATCGAGAACCTGGCGAACCCGGCCGAGTCCTTGCTCACCTTGCCGGCCGGCACCGTGTCCACTTCGGTCGCCGCCACCGGAACGACCGAACCGGTCATCGGCCCGGCAGACGTCAACGTCGCCGAAGGTGTGAACACCATCGTCTACGCCTGGGGCAGCCTCGCTGACGAGAACCTGGCGCTTGGCGTGCAGACCATCACCGGACTGCACTCCAGCCCGGACAGCATCCCCGCCGGCAGCGCCGGACTCGCCGCGACCAACCAGCCGGTCAACGAAAGCAGCCTGTGGCTCGGCGGTTCCGCCCTGCTCCTGATGCTCGGCGTCGCCGTCACCATCGGCGTGCGCACCCGCCGCGCCGCGTCGACACTGGGCCGCTAACCCATGAATCAGGGGAGGGCCACCGGGAGCCGGCTTGCGCTGCTCGTCGTGGCCCTCCTCTGCCTGGGCGGCTGCGCCTCCGCCCCGGCCGTCGACAGCGCGGCACCCGCGCCGCTTCCGCAAACGAGCAGTCCGAGTGAGCCGGACGCACCGCCCGTCGACCCGCCCGCCGTTCCGCGGGTGCAGGCCGACCTCGACAGCAACCAGATCCCGACCACGGTCGCCCCCACCCGGGTGCGCGTGGACACCCTCGACATCGACATGTCCGTGACCGCTGTCGGCCTCGCGCCGACCGGGGACATGGAACTCCTCGTCAATCCGGCAGAAGCGGCGTGGTACCGCTTCGGCTCGGCCCCGGCCAGCAGTAGCGGCGCCACCGTGATCGCCGCCCACGTTGACGCCATCGGTTACGGTCTCGGCCCGTTCGCCCGGCTCGCGGACGCCTCTCCCGGCACCGAGGTCGTCGTCACGACCGCAGACGGTGCCGACCAGCGCTACCGCGTGGAGTCCGTCACCTCCGACACGAAGGCCGACATTCTCTGGGACACCGTCTTCGACCGTGAAGGAGGCCCCCGGCTGACCCTCGTCACCTGCGGCGGCGAGTTCGACTACACCACACGCACGTATTCCTCGAACGTGATCACCACGGCGATCCCCATTGCCTGAGCACCGCATGACTATGCTGGAGCCGACATACGTCGCAGAGCGCGAGGGAGTCGTTGCGGGGGCAGGGGCTTCCGGGACAATCTAGGTATCGAGGCGAGGAAGCCATGGCAACATGATCGCTCTTGACGAAACAACCGATGCTCGCCTGGTGCAGGCGTTCCGGGACGGTGACGAACGGGCCCTTGCGGAGGCCTACGCGCGCTGGTCCGCTCTCGTCTACACCCTTGCCCTACGCTCGATCGGTGACCGCGGCGAAGCGGAGGACATCACTCAAAAAGTCTTTCTGGCCGCCTGGCGTGGACGCACCGGTTACGACCCGCAGAAAGCCCGGCTGCCGGCCTGGCTTGTGGGCATCACACGGCACGCCATCGCCGACGCCCACGAGGCCCGCTCCCGGCGTCTTCGGCTTGAGCAGGCCCTCAGCGTGGATATACCGCTGGTGCAGCAGGATGCCGCCGATCGGGTTGCCGACCAGGTGATGTTCGGTGAAGAGATTGCCCTGCTCGCACCCGTGCCTCAGCAAGTGATGCGTCTGGCGTTCTACGATGATCTCACCCAGGTACAGATTGCGGACAGTCTCGGATTGCCGCTCGGTACCGTGAAAAGCCACATCCGCCGAAGTCTTAGCCGCCTGCGCACCCGATTGGAGGTGACCCATGACTCATATTGATCCCGATGACCTCGCCGTCATCGCTCTGGACCTCCACGAGGTGACTGCCCTCGAGCAGGACCACATCGACAGCTGCGCCGAATGCGCGAGCGAACTGCTCGCGCTGGAACGCACCGTGCAGGCCGGGCGTGCAGCGCCCGCCGTACAGCTCGAGCAGCCGGACCCTGCAGTCTGGGCTCGCCTGCACCAGCAACTCGGGTTGTCCGCCAAGGTCGCCGAGTTGCCCGCCAAGGTCGCCGAGTTGCCCGCCAAGGTCGCCGAGTTGCCCGTCGAGGCACCGTTCGCCGCACCGGTGCTCGAGGCCGTGCCCGCCGCACCCGCGA
>JAWOHA010000040.1:0-21686 GCA_046496385.1 Cryobacterium sp.
GCCAGGAGCGAGTCGAATTGCCCCGAGACCACATCACCGGAACGGATGCCGGAGTCTACGCGCACGCCCGGGCCGGTGGGCGGGGTGAACAGGGTGACGGTTCCCGGGGTCGGCAGAAACCCCCGGCCCGGGTCTTCGGCGTTGATGCGAAATTCAAAGGAGTGACCGTGCGGGAGCGGGTCCGTCGCAACCGGCAGGGGGCCTCCGGCGGCGATGGTGAACTGGGCGAGCACGATGTCGATGCCGGAGGTCTCTTCCGTCACCGGATGTTCCACCTGCAGGCGGGTGTTCACTTCGAGAAAGGAGACGCCGCCGTCTTCGGCGATCAGGTATTCGACCGTGCCGGCACCGGAGTAACCGGCCTCACGGCAGATCGCCTTCGCCGAGGTCACGATCTGCTCGTACTGGTGCGGGGTGACGAACGGGGCAGGGGCTTCTTCGACGAGTTTCTGGTTGCGGCGTTGCAGGGAGCAGTCCCGGGTGCCCACAACGATCACGTTGCCGCGGCCGTCGGCGAGCACCTGGGCCTCCACATGGCGGGGGCGCACCAAAAAGCGTTCCACGAAGCATTCGCCGCGGCCGAATGCGGCCAGCGATTCCCGCACGGCAGACTCGAAGGATTCTTCGATGGCGTCGAGTTCCCAGACCACCTTGAGGCCGCGACCACCGCCGCCGAAGGCCGCCTTGATGGCGATCGGCAACCCGACAGTCTCGGCGAAGGCGCGCACCTCCTCAGCGGACCCGACCGTGGAATCGGTTCCGGGTACCAACGGAGCGCCGACACGAATGGCGATCTCACGCGCCGAGATCTTGTTGCCCAGCAGGCGGATGCTCTCGGGTGAGGGGCCGATCCAGATCAGGCCGGCATCCAGCACGGCCTGGGCGAAGTCGGCGTTCTCACTCAAAAAGCCGTAGCCCGGATGTACGGCATCCGCACCGGCGCGGCGCGCAACCTCGAGAAGTTTCTCGACGTTCAGGTAGCTGTCGGCGGGGCGGGCGCCGCCGAGGGAGTAGGCCTCGGTGGCCAGGTCGACGTGCAGTGCGTCGGCGTCACCGTCGGCGTAGACGGCGACCGACGCCATCCCGGCATCGTCGCAGGCCCGCGCAATGCGTACGGCGATTTCGCCTCGGTTGGCAATCAGGATTTTCTGCACGAGGTCAGCCTTTTCTCTGCGGGGTCGGGGAATCTGTCTGGGACTGTTGGGCTTGGATCCCGGTGACGGGTACGAAGCGAATCCGGGCTCCGGTCGGCAGCTGCGCCGCTTTGTCCAGGTCCGCGTGCACCACGACTCCGAGAACCGGATAACCGCCGGTGACGGGGTGATCAGCGAGAAAGAGCACCGGCAGGCCCGAGGCCGGCACCTGGATGGCGCCGCTGACGGTGCCCTCGCTGGGCAGCTCGCCGCCGCGGGCACGCGCGAGCGCCGGGCCGTGCAGCCGCAGCCCGATGCGGTTGGACTGCGCGGTGACACACCAGAGGGCATTCGTGAACTCGGCGATCGACGTCGGGTCGATCCAGTCGGCTCGGGGCCCCGTCAGATAGCGCAGCTCGGTGATATCCGTCGGCGGCGCCGGTGCCGGTTCGGGCGCGCCCACCACGCCGGTTGACGGCGTCGGAAAAACGGCGAGCGCGGTGCCGATGGTCATCGGGGCCGGTCCGACCCCCGACAGGGTGTCGGTGGAACGACTGCCGAGCACCAGTGGCACGTCAAAACCCCCGCGAACGGCGAGGTAGCAGCGCACTCCGGCGTGCGGGGCGCCGACGCTCAGCCGGTCACCGGTGTTCAGTGCGAGGGGCGTGTGGGTCGGTACCCGCCGCGGCGTGGCGCCCGGCGTGTTCGAGAGCACGGTCAGGGTCACCGATGCCCCGGTGACGGCCACGACCTGATGGGCACGGGCCTGCAGCTCGAGGCCACCGAGGGCGTTTTCGAGAACGGCAGCCGAGGCGGGATTGCCGGCCAGACGGTTGGCCTGGCGCAGTGCCGCTCGGTCGAGGGCGCCGGATGCGGCCACGCCGAGATCGGCATAGCCGGTGCGTCCCAGGTCCTGCAGGGTGGTTTGCACCCCCGGCTGCAGCACGACCAGTCCGGCCGGGATGGTCCCGGTGGCAGCCGAACGGCCGGTGACCGCTGGGTTCGGGCCCACAACGGCCGTTGCCCGCACACTGCGAAACTGCACCCGGGTTCCCGGTGCGATCAGCGCCGGCCGGGCCCGGTCGAGGTCCCAGAGTCGTTCCCCGGTGCGTCCGATCAGCTGCCATCCGCCGGGAGTGACGCGCGGGTAGACGGCCGAGTACCGGTCGGCGAGTGCGACGGAGCCGGCCGGAACGGCGGCGCGGGGGCTGTCGCGGCGGGGCACGACGAGGCGGTCATCGCCCACGAGGTAGGCGAAGCCGGGTGCGAAGCCGCCGAAGGCTGCCGTCCAGACCTGCTCGGAATGGGCGCGAATCACGCCGTCGCGGCTCAGCCCGGTGAGCTCGGCGACGGTGTCGAGGTCGGCGCCGTCATAGACGGTGTCGAGCATCAGAACGGTATCGAGCGGCGCGGCGGCGTTCGTGCTCGGCGGCGTGCGGGCGTCACCGAGTGGTGTGGCGGCTCCGGTCGTTTCGGTCGCGCCCAAGGCTGCCAGCTGCACGGCGAAGGTGGCCGCGGCCGCGGCAGAAACGCCCGTGACCAGCACCGTCTCGGCGGCTGCGACGGCGTCGACCTGGCCGTCGAGGGGGCAGCGCAGCAGCCGGTCATGCAGTTTCATGACGTCGGCGAGGTGGGGCAGTTGCACCAGAACGGCCCGATCGCCGACGGGGCGCAGGATGAGGTCGTCGAACCGGAGTGGTCGGGAAGACGGCATGGGCTAGACGAAACTTGCGATGGTGACGCGGGCGTTCTCGAGCGCGGTCCGGATCGCCCCGGCCAGCCGTACCGAGTCGGGAGTGTCGCCGTGCAGGCAGATGCTGTCGGCGGGCACATCGATGAGGGTGCCGTCGATAGCCACAACCTGGCGGTCGATGGCCAGGCGCAGGGCCTGTTCGGTGACAGCGCCGATGTCGTGCAGAACCGCCCCCGGCCGGGTACGGGAGACGAGGGTTCCGTCGGGGTTGTAGGCCCGGTCGGCGAAGGCCTCCCGCACGTAGCGCAGGCCCGACGCGTCGGCGAGAGTGCCCAGCACCGAATCGGGAAGTCCCAGCAGGGGCAGCTTTGGATCGATCGACAGCACGGCGTCGATCACGGCCTGCGCCTGGACGGGGTGGTGCGCGATCGCGTTGTACAGGGCGCCGTGCGGTTTCACGTAACGCACCCGGGTGCCGGCGGCACCGGCCAGAGCCTGCACGGCGCCGATCTGGTAGATGACGTCGTTGCTCAGTTCGAGGGCGTCCATGTCGATGAAACGTCGACCGAATCCGGCCAGGTCCCGGTAGCCAGGGTGGGCGCCGACGCTCACACCGCGGGCCGAAGCGGCCGCACAGGTGGTGCGGATGGTGCTGGGATCGCCGGCATGAAAACCGCCGGCCACATTGACGCTCGAGACGGAGGCGATAATGGCCGTGTCGTCACCGAGCGTGTAGTTTCCAAACGACTCGCCGACATCGCTGTTCAGGTCAATGCTCATGCATGGTCTCCCCGGTCTCGAAAGTGGTTGCGTTCAGCCTGCCCCATTTTCGGGGATTGTTCAACAATCTGCGACAGATTGACGGTTCCGAGTGTCGGTGCCGGCTGCCGGGCCGGTCGGCTATCCGCGGGTGTGGCCGGGCTCGCCGGGCTCGCGCGGGCTGGAATCGAAGTGCTCGAGCCGCAGCCGGCCGTCATGCCAGGTGAAGTCGTGCACGGATCCGTTGCGGATCAGTTCGTTGTGGCTGGGGCGCTGGTCGTCGGTCAGGTGCCGAATGACGGTTCCGATGACGCCGCCGTGCGTGACCACGAGTATGCGCCGACCGGGATGCTGCGCTGCCAGGTGTGCCAAGGCGGGCAGCACCCGGTCCAGCACGCTCTGCCGTGGCTCCAGTCCGGGCACCGCGACGCCGTCGGGGAAGCGCTGCTGGCGTTCCGCGAACGACAGGCCTTCGATGGCGCCGTGGTGGCGTTCGGTGAGAGCGTCCAGGGCCACCGGTGCGGTCAGCCCGAGTTCGTCGGCGATGATCCGGGCCGTCTCGGCGGCCCGCAGCAGGGGACTGGCCACGATCAGGTCCCAGCGCCGGGCGGGTAGCTCGGACCGGGTCAGCAGCGACAGCCCGGTGCTGACCGCCTCAGCCCGCCCGGTGGCGTTGAGGGGAATGTCCGTGCTGCCCTGAATGCGCTTGTGCAGGTTCCACTCGGTCTGCCCGTGCCGCACGAGGGCGAAGGCAGCGTGAGGCAGCACCTGCAGAGTCGAGGGAGCCGGGGGAGTCGAGGCAGCGGGGGGAGCCTGGCCTGGGTACGGTGTCGTCACCTGGTCGGTGTCCGCGGCCCGGCGATGCGGTCGACGAGGCCGGCGAACGATTCGCTGGTTCCGGCTTCCAGTTTCACGACCGCGCGGCCGTCGACTTTGGTCACGCCGCGGTTGATCACCACGATGGGCAGCTTGCGGCGGCGGGCCTGTTCCACCAGGCGGATGCCGGAATTCACTGCCAGAGACGAGCCCGCCACGATCAGGGCCTCGGCCGAACGAACGAGGGCTGTGGCCTCGAGAAACCGCTGTGTGGGAACGAGCTCGCCGAAGAAGACGACGTTGGGTTTGAGCATGCCCCCGCACACGGTGCACGCGGGAATGCTGAAGTTGTCGATGTCTGCCACGTCGGCATCGCCGTCGGGCGCAATCGTGATCTCCTCGGGCCGGGCCAGAAACGGGTTGGCCGCTTCGAGGCGTGCCGCGACGCTGTCGCGACCGAAGGCCTGACCGCACTCCAGGCAGATCACCCGGTCCATCGACCCGTGCAGTTCCACGACGTGCCGGGATCCCGCCCGGGTGTGCAGACCGTCGACGTTCTGGGTGATCACCCCGGTGATGACCTGGAGTTCTTCCAGTCGCACCAGAGACACATGACCCGGGTTCGGGTGAGCTGCCCGAAACTGACGCCAGCCGAGGTGGCTGCCGGCCCAATAACGCTTGCGGGCCCCCTCATCGGAGATGAACGTCTGGAACGTCATCGGGGTGCGTGTGGGGGCCCCTTCCCCGCGATAGTCGGGAATGCCGGAATCCGTGCTCAAACCGGCACCGGTGAGCACCGCGGCGGGACGACCGCGCAGCAGCTCAGCAACGGTGTCCAGGGCCGCATCGGTGAGCGCGACAACTTCTGCCGCCGCGTCGATGGACGCATCGGTGACTGCCGTGTCGGGGTGTGCCGTGTCGGGGTGTGCGGCGGCGCTCGGCATGAGATCGGCGGTCATTGTGCTCCATCCGTTGAACCGACCCTGAGGGAACCGGCTGACTCCGATTCTAAACGCCGGGCGCGGAGCGGGGCTGGTGATCTGTCAGGCTGGAGGCCCATCGTCTACAGAGAGGCCTTCCAGCCGTGCGCATCATCCCCATCGACACCCTCGACCTGCCCGGACTGGCCGACTACTCCCGACTGACCGATGTGGCGCTGCGCCGGGTGTCCGAGCCGGAGGGCGGGCTCTACATCGCCGAGTCCACCAAGGTGATCAGGCGGGCGCTGGCGGCCGGCCACCAGCCGCGATCGGTACTCGTCCAGGAGCAGTGGCTGGCCGACGCCGAGGCGTTGCTGGCCGACTGGCCCGACGTGCCGGTCTATGTGGGAGAGCCGGGAGTTCTCGAGAAGCTCACCGGCTACAACCTGCATCGCGGCGCCCTGGCGGCCATGCACCGTCCTGACCTGGCGGCGGTCGCCGACGTGATCCGGGATGCCCGCCGCATCGTGATCCTGGAGGACATCGTCGACCACACCAACGTCGGCGCCATTTTCCGTTCCGTCGCCGGGCTGGGAGCAGACGCGGTGCTGATCTCCCCGCGCTGCGCCGATCCGCTGTACCGGCGCAGCGTGCGCGTGAGCATGGGCACGGTGCTTCAGGTGCCGTGGACCCGGCTCCCCGAATGGGACCTGGCGGTTCCCCTGCTGCACGAGGCCGGTTTTCACCTCGCCGCCCTGGCCCTCGCCGACGATGCCGTCTCTCTCGATGAGTTCGCGAGCACCGCCCCGGAACGCGTCGCCCTGGTGCTGGGCACCGAGGGCGACGGGCTGAGCCGGCATGCCCTCGCCGCCGCCGACACGGTGGTGACCATTCCCATGCTGCACGGGGTCGACTCCCTCAATGTGGCCTCGGCGAGCGCGGTCGCCCTGTACGCCCTGCGACGCTGAAACGGCCACGCTGAAACGGCCACGCTGAAACGGCAACGCTGACCCTGCGACAGGGCCGCCGGGCACCCGGTTCGAAGTTAGGCTGAGGCAATGTCCGAAACCCGCCGTGCCACGTTCCTCCGCCGACGCCTTGTGGTCTTCGGGGTGCTCACCGCACTGCTGGCCACGGGCGGGTACGCGGCCGCGACCGGCCTCGCGCCGGTGCCGGCCACGGCCGCCGCGCTCTCCCAACCGGCGAACGCCACTCCGGCGGCCGCGCAGCTGGACTGGCCGGACTTCGGCGGCAGCGCGGTCGGCGCCGTCGGTTTTCCCGGCCTGCTCGGCTCGGACGGCGCCCAAACGGCCGTTCCCATGGCCAGCCTCACCAAGATCGTGGTCGCCCTCGTCGTGCTCGACAGGTATCCGCTCGGGGAAACGGACGCCGGCCCCGAGATCACCTTCACCGAGCAGGATGTGGCCAACTACCAACGCGAGATGGCGACCGGCGGCTCTTTCGCACCGGTGGTCGCCGGGCAGGTGCTCAGCCAGCGGCAGACCATCGAGATCATGTTGCTGCCCTCGGCCAACAACTACGCCGAGTCGCTCGCCGTCTGGGCCTACGGCTCAGCAGACGGCTTCCTCGCGGCCGCAGCGGTGTGGCTGGCCGGGCAGGGCCTCAGCGACACCGTCGTGGCCGATCTGAGCGGACTGTCGGCGCAGAGCCAGAGCACACCGGCGAATCTGGTGGAGATCGGCAAGCTGGTCGCCGACAACCCGGCACTGTCGGCGATCGTCGCGCTGCCCTCGGTCACTCTTCCCGGCGGGGAAGTGCTGAGCAACACCAACCAGCTGCTCGGCTCCTACGGGGTAGACGGAATCAAGACCGGCACGACCTTCGCCGCGGGCGCCTGCCTGCTGTTCTCCACCGATCTCACCATCGGCGATGAGACGGTCACCGTGATCGGCGTGGTGCTGACCGGCGACTCCCACGTTGAAGTGCGCGCGGCCGTCACGAGGCTGATCGACACCGTCAGCGCGGGGTTCCGCGACGTGCAGCTCACCGAGGCGGGTATGCGGTACGGCGAGTACACGACGAGCTGGGGACAGACCAGTGGTCTCGTCGCGGCGGAGACCACCTCCGCGCTGGTCTGGTCCGACACCCCGGTCACCGGCGTCGTCGAAGCCGACGCGACCGCACTGGGCCGTGCGGGCGAGAACGTCGGTACGGTGGACTTCACGGTGGGGGGCGACACGGTCAGTGTCCCGCTCCAACTCGACGCGACGCTCAGCGATCCCGGTGCGGCCTGGCGCCTGGCCAACCCGAACGAGCTCTTCGGCTGGTAGCCGTTCTGCGGCTAGGACGGGTTCTGCGGCTAGGACAGGTTCTGCGGCTCGGACAGGTTCTGCGGCTCAGACGGGAGGAACGGCCCGATGCTCGGCCGCTTGGGCTCGACATGGTCGCCCGAGGACTGGTGTCGCACCCGGCGCAGCACCCACGGCACCAGGTATTCCCGGGCCCAGGCCAGGTCTTCGGTGCGGGCCTCGCGCCAGGTGGTGTCGTTCATGGGCTCCGGTTCGCGGGCGGTGAGGGTGTTGGGAACATTCAGCGCACCCAGCACGAGCCGGGCCACGGTGTGGTGGCCGAGCGCGTTGAGATGCAGTCGGTCCGGAGCCCACATGCGGGCGTCCTGAATCTCGGCCAACGACCAGAGGTCCGCCACGATGCAGTCGTGCCGGGTGGCGATGGCCCGCAGGTTCTCGTTGTAGATGGCCACTTTTCCGCGAATCCCGCGAAACACCGGCGAGAAGCCCACATCGGCTCCGGTGAACACCACCACCGTCGCGCCGTCCTGCCGCAGCCGCCGTACGACGTCGTCGCAGCGGGCCGCGATCGCGTCGGGGTCGCTGCCGGGGCGCAGTACGTCATTGCCGCCGGCGGAGACGGTGACCAGGTCGGGGCGTAACAGCAGGGCCGGTTCCACCTGTTCCGTGCTGACCTGGTTGATCAGCTTGCCACGCACGGCGAGGTTGGCGTAGGCGAAATCGTCGCTGCCGGTGCTGAGGACTTCGGCAACCCGGTCGGCCCAGCCGCGGTACCCGCCCGGGCTGGCCTGTTCAGGATCCCCGATCCCCTCCGTGAAGGAGTCGCCCAGGGCGACGTACCGGGACCACGGATGCTGCTGCTTCGTCATGACTCCATTGTGTCCGGTTGTGGCGTTGGCACCACGCCCCGACCGTTCCCGCGGAGCGGGTCGGGCCCGGTGGGGTCGCGTCGGGTCACCGGACCCGGCGCGAGTTGGTAGATTTGCACGACGTGAATACTCCATCTGCTTTCGGCCCCGCACAGGGAACCAGTGCAGCCGAACACCTCTCGCCGTCTTTTCCCGAACGTGCCGCCTGGGGGACCGCGAGCAAGCTGCGCGCCTGGCAGGCCGAGGCCCTCGAAGCCTATTTCGTGCACGAACCCCGGGATTTTCTCGCCGCCGCCACGCCCGGGGCCGGCAAGACCACCTTCGCCCTGAGACTGGCCGCGGAGCTGCGTTCCCGCCGGACGATTGACCGCATTACGGTCGTCGCTCCCACCGAACACCTCAAAAACCAGTGGGCGGATGCGGCGGCGCGCGCCGGTATCCGGCTCGACCCGATGTTCAAGAATGCCGACGGCATCTACGGCAGCCACTACCACGGTGTGGTGGTGACCTACGCCCAGGTCGCGGCGCGCGCGGCACTGCACAAGCGGCTCACGGAGTCCAGCCGCACCCTCGTCATCCTCGACGAGATCCACCATGGTGGCGATGCCCTCAGCTGGGGTGACGCCATCCGTGAGGCGTTCGGCCCCGCCACGCGCCGGCTGTCCCTCACCGGCACGCCGTTCCGCTCCGACACCTCGCCCATCCCGTTCGTGAGCTATCTGCCCGACGAGCACGGCATCCGCATGTCTCAGAGCGACTACGCCTACGGCTACGGCCGGGCCCTCGCCGACGGCGTGGTGCGCCCGGTGATGTTCATGGTCTACGCGGGACACATGAAGTGGCGCACCCGGGCCGGCGACGAAATGGAAGCCAAACTCGGTGAGGGCAACACAAAAGACATCACCAGCCAGGCCTGGCGCACCGCCCTCGAGCCGACCGGCCAGTGGATCCCCGCCGTGCTGCGCTCGGCCGATCAGCGTCTGACGGCGGTGCGCCACGGCATTCCCGACGCCGGCGGCCTGGTGATCGCGACCGATCAGACCACGGCACGGGCCTATGCGGTCATTCTCCAGGAGATCTGCGGGGAACCGGTCACGGTGGTGCTCTCCGATGAGAAGGAATCCAGCGACCGCATCGACGAATTCGCCAAGAACACCCGCCGCTGGATGGTCGCCGTGCGGATGGTGTCCGAAGGCGTGGACGTGCCTCGTCTGGCGGTGGGCGTCTACGCCACGAGCGCCGCCACGCCGTTGTACTTCGCCCAGGCGATCGGACGTTTCGTGCGGGCCCGCCGTCGCGGCGAGACGGCGTCGATCTTCCTGCCCAATGTTCCCGGGCTGCTCAGCCTCGCCAACGCTCTGGAACTGGAACGCGACCACGCCCTCGACCGCAGCAACCGTGACGACGGCGAGGATGGCATGTTCAACCCCGAAGACGCCATGGTCGCTGCGGCCAACACGGAGGACAAAGCCTCCGACGAGCTCGGTCTGGACGACGTCACCTGGCAGGCGCTGGATTCCCAGGCCACCTTCGACATGGTCATGTTCGACGGCGACGAATTCGGCGAGCTCGCCGAGCCGGGCACCGACGAGGAGTTCGATTTCATCGGCATTCCGGGACTGTTGGAACCGGAGCAGGTATCCGAGCTGCTCCGGCACCATCAGTCCAGGCAGGCGAAACGGTCGACGGAGAATCGCAAGGACCCGGTGAGCGGCGAGGTCGCCCCGGTCGAACCGCAGCCGCTGTACCGCACGCTCAAGGAACAGCGCACACTGCTGGCCAGTCTCGTGGGCATGTGGTCCAAGCTGGCTGATGAACCGCACGGCATGATCCACGCGGAGTTGCGTCGATTGTGCGGGGGACCGGCCGTCGCCCAGGCCAGCGTCACCCAGCTGCAGATGCGCATCAACCTGCTGCGCAGTCGTCTCGGCCGCAGCTAGCCTCAACAGATTCTGCTTGTCTTCTGATTGCATCGGAACACCCTGCTACGAACGTGTTCCACATCGCATAAACTTCTCGAAACGAAGGAGATAGCTGATGGAACCGAAGAAGCCCGACCTGGACCGCGTCGACCGAGCACTGTTGCGTGCCCTGTCGGTGAATGCTCGCGCCTCAGGGGCGGCGCTGGCAGCCGAAATCGGCGTCGCCGAGTCCACGGTGTCTCTGCGGTTGCGCCGCCTGCAGCAGACCGGTCATATTCGCGGCTATCGGGCCAACATCGACCTGGCGGCGCTCGGCGCTTCGCTGCAAGCCCTCATCTCGGTACGTCTGGCCAAGCACGCCCGGGTGCAGATCGACGACTTCCGCGATGCGGCGCCGCATTGGCCCGGGGTGATCGGGCTCTTCCACACTGCCGGAGCCGATGACTACCTGTTGCACGTGGCGGCGGCCGATGCCTCGCATCTGCGCGACTTCGTTCTGGAGCACCTCGCCGAGCATCCCGCGGTGGCGCACACCGAGACGAACCTGATCTTCGAGTACGTCGACGGGGACGGCTGGCAGGACCTGGTGAAGTAGCAGGCCCGGCCGTGGCCGCGGGGGGATGCACCGCGAGTCCCGGTTAACGAGGTAACGCCCCCCGCCGAAGCGGGAGGCGTTATCTGCAGCTCTATTTAGAGGGAGCGAATGTTCTCGGCCTGGGGACCCTTGGGGCCCTGGGTTACCTCGAACTCGACCTTCTGGTTCTCGTCAAGAGACTTGTAGCCATTCGACGCGATCGCGGAGTAGTGCGCGAAAACATCGGCGCTTCCGTCGTCGGGAGCAATGAAGCCAAAGCCCTTTTCAGCGTTGAACCATTTCACGGTACCTGTTGCCATTTGTAAAACTCCTCCAGGAGTGTTAGACCGGCCCCGACTGTCGGGACCGTTCGTCGCGGTATTCGTCGTCCGCTTCCGAAAGGAATGTGGCGCACTGACTGTGGGTCAATGTGAGCCACGATCAATACGTTTAAGACGTGCAAGCACTACAACTTCTGCATTAACCCTATCCCACAAGATCGGAATCGTCGTGATCCTGCGCCAAATCAGTCGATCTACGGCGTGTTTGTTCCCAAACGGGGGTAGCCGGCTCGGTTCGGGCCACGATCAGGGCATCTCATCGAGGGTCACGAAGTCGATCAGCTGTTCGACCCGGCCCAGCAGCGAGGGTTCCAGGTCGGCGTAGGTGCGCACCTGCCCGAGAATGCGTTGCCAGGCCCGGGCTATGTCCGCCTGTTCCTCGTGCGCCCAGCCCAGTGCCGCGCAGATGCCGTGTTTCCATTCGACGCTGCGCGGGATCTCCGGCCAGGCCGTCAGACCCACCCGGGCGGGTTTGACCGACTGCCAGACATCGACATAGGGGTGACCCACCACGAGCACACTGTCACCGTGTGGGCCGCGGGCGACGGCGTCCGCGATGCGGCTCTCCTTGGACCCGGGCACGAGGTGATCCACCAACACGCCGATACGCCGGTGCGGGCCGGGTCGGAATTCCGCCAGCAGCTCCGCGAGGTTGTCGACGCCCTCGATGTATTCCACCACCACGCCCTCCACGCGCAGGTCGGCGCCCCAGACTTTTTCGACCAGTTCGGCGTCGTGCCGGCCCTCCACGAAGATGCGGCTGGCCCGGGCGACACGGGCCGGGGCCTGCGTCATCGCGAGGGACCCGGACGCCGTGCGCGCACGGACCATCGGCGCGGCGCTCGGCCGAATCAGCGTGACCGGCTTGCCGTCGATGAGGTAGCCGCCCCCGAGGGCGAACAGACGAAGCTTGCCGAGGCGGTCTTCGAGGGTGAGGATATTCTTCTCGAGCCGCACGATGGCACCGCAGAACCCGGTCGTGACCTCTTCCACCACGAGGTCACGAACGGCTTCCCGGGTGGGGATGACGGTTCGTCCCACGTCTTTCCACCCGGGGGCGAGCGCATCCGTGCCGTAGCGATCGGAGCCGAAACGATCCACGTTCTCTCTGTTGTCCACAGCATCGACGCTACTTCACGGGCAGGGGTAGCCTGAGTGCATGTGTGGTCGATTCGTAATTACCGACACGGCGTCTGATCTGGCGGCCATGTTCGATGTTGAGCACGAAGGTATCGACCTTCCGGAGCCGTCGTGGAACATCGCGCCGACCGAGCAGATACCCATCGTGCTGGAATCGGCGAAGACCGGAACCGTGGTGCGTCGCCTCGAGTCAGCACGCTGGTCGCTGGTACCGTCCTTCGCAACCGCGCTCACGTCCCCGTATCCCACCTTCAACGCCCGCGCCGAGAGCGCCGCCGAGAAGCCGACTTTCCGAAGCTCGGTGGCGTCCCGGCGGGCGCTGATTCCCGCCACGGGGTACTACGAATGGCACACCGAGGGCACAGTGAAAACGCCCTACTTCGTGCACTCCGATGACGGCATGCCGCTGGCCTTCGCGGGCCTCTACGCCTGGTGGAAGGACCCGCAGCGCGCCCATGACGACCCGGCCCGGTGGGTTCTCTCCGCCACGATTCTCACCGAAGACGCTCAGGGTCCGCTCCGGCAGATTCACGACCGGATGCCCGTGGCCCTGCCCGAAGAACGGTGGGACCAGTGGCTGGACCCCCGCACGGTCGGCGACCAGGATCTGGTGGCGGCGGCAGTGGCAGCGAGTCGGGAGGTCACCGAAACGCTGGACTTCTACGAGGTGGCCCCGGTCCGCGGAAATGGGCCGGAACTGATCGAGCCGCTCGGGTGATGCGCAGGGACAGTGGCGGGTGCCGCGCTCCCGTAAGCTGAGCAGGAGTGCCGCGCAGTTCGACGGGGTGCAGCATCGAAAGGACCACACATGAATATCGTCGCCTTTGTTATTGCGATGGTCGTCTTTGTTCTCGGCTTCGCTCTCTTCGCTCTCGCGTTCAGCGTGACCAGCCTGCAGGCGCCGATTTTCTTCGTCGGCATCCTCCTCGTTTCCCTCGCCGTGTACATTCCCGTTCAGGCGCTGCGCAAGTAGCCGGCCGGGTGCGCCGTGAGACCGGCTCCGGGCTCACGCGAGAGCTGACGGGCCCGCGCGGTCGGCGAGATTTCAGGCTGGACCTGTAGGTTGAGGACCTGATCGATTCGGTGACCGCCACCACCGCCCCACAGCCGAAAGGTTTTTCCCCGGATGCACGATAGCCCGGCCGCGTCCACGCCCTACGAGGTTCTGGGCGTCAGCCCCACCGTCGACGCAGATGAACTGCGTAAGGCGTACCGGCGTCTGCTGCGTCAAACGCACCCCGATGTCGGAGGCTCTGCCGCTCAGTTCCACGCCGTGCAGATCGCCTGGGAGCGCATCGGCACGCCCGAGAACCGGGCCGCATATGATCGGGCCCGATTCGACCCGGCCGCGCCGCAGGGTTCCCCGCAGTCCTATGCGGCCTCCGCGTCCTCGGCCGGCAGCACGCCGGGCCAGTCCAACGCGTCGAGCATGAAGGCGCGCATGCACGGCCACCCCGGCGGCCAGGCCCGGCAACGCTACCTAGCCCTGTTGCGCGAGTGGGCCGGCCGTGGCACCACCATCGACGACCCGTACGACCCCGATCTGGTGCGGCGCGCACCCCGGGAGATTCGGCACTACCTGGCCAAGGCCCTCGCCGAGGAGGCGACCGCCCACCTCGTCTCCGGGCTCGGGATCGGGTTCACGGCCTGGCACGATGTCGACCCGGGTCGTGGCGGTGACAAGCTCGACCACGTCGTGCTCGGGCCGGCCGGCCTGTTCGGCATTCTGTCGGAGGACTGGGGCGGGCCGGTGGAACTGCGTCGTGGAGAACTGGTCGGTGAGACCCTCAACGGTGAAGAACCTCTCGCCAACCTGCAGGCGAGCGCCAAGTCGCTCACCAAGACGGTTCGGGTCCGGTTCACGGCACTGCTGGTCGTGCTTCCCGACAGCGACCTCGTGGATCCGCTGTCCGTTCCCGCACGCGGGCGCCGGCCGACCATTCTGGCCGTGCCGCGCTCTCGGCTGCCCGGCCTGCTGCGCAGCGGGTTGCCCGATATGGAACGCGGCAGCTTCGAGAAGGTCTTCGAGCTGCGCGGCCGGCTGCAGGAGGGCATCCGCTTCGTGGCGGAATAGCCACCTCGCGGATGCGCGCCCCGCCTAGCGCAACTCGAGCTTGTTCACCCAGTGATCCAGAAACGCGGCGCCCGCCTCGTCGTGAATCTGCTCGCCCATGACGATGACGGGGTACGGCCGGTCCAGAATGCCGTCCTCGGGTCGCACGTCGACATGAGAGACGTCGTATCCGGCCTCGTGCAGGTGGTCGGCCATGCGGTAGTCGCTGCGGGAATCTCCGACCGAACGCCACAGGCGGGGGAGCGCCCCGGACTGGGCGAAGAAAGCCAGCGCCCGTTCGGCCGCATGGTTCTTGTCCAACAAGACCGATTCAATGTCGGTGGAGATGATCGTCGGCTCGATACGGAAGGGAACCTGGCCGGCGGCATCGTGCCAGACGCGTCCGTCCAGCCGCACACCCACACCGTGACGGGACAGGATGTCGAACGCGGCGTCATTGAAGCGCACCTGGGCGCTGAGGTAGCTCTCCCGGTCCACGTCCACCCGTTGCTCGACCGAGATCATGGCCAGTTTGGTTTCGTCGAAGAACATCGTGTCCGCGAACTGTTCCGCAACCAGCTGCCGCACCTCAGAAACCACGGCAGGGGGCAGGGCCACCGCACCGTCCACGCTGAGCTCGCCCATTCCCGCGGCGGTGATCGCGAACCAGACCGCGCCCTTTTCACAGACCCCGTACATGCGCATCTGTTCGGGCAGGCCCGCCGCCAGCAGCGGAGCGATCACCTGTTCGGAGATGAACGCGTCGGAACGTCCGGTGATGAACGCGATCGGTACGTTGGCCGCCGCGAGCAGCACCAGGTCTGCCACGATGCTCGGGGTGGAAATGGTGCGGGTGATCGGGCTGGCGATCGGCCCGTCAACGTCGAGCAGAAGTCCCAGGGGGGAGTGTGTCAAAGGCATACTTCATTGTTCCACGGCCCGCCCTGCCGGGCCGCTTCCCACGGCCGGGCGAAAAGCGCTTAGTCTTATTTGACATGATTACGCGACGAGAAGCAGCCCTGCGCCTGGACATCCCCCTGGAAATGGCCACCCGCCACGGCATCCCGACGCGCCTCGGTGAAGCCCAGTTCGCCAAGCTCGAGAGCGACCCGCCGGCCTGGCTGCTGCAGTCGCGTGCCAACCGCACGGGCAAAAAGCCGGTCTGGGTGCAATTGGTCTGCTCCATCTGCGGTGACGCCGAAGCCGCCCGGCCCAAGAAATGGTGGCCGGACTTCACCTATGTGAGCTGCTCCCACCACGGCTATGACGAACTGCCCACGCCGGCTTCCGGACTCGGACGCACCGAATACGACGGGGTGGGCACCCACTACATCGGAATCGTCGACGCGCAGCCGGTCTAGTCGAAACCGGTCTAGTCGGCGCTCGCACCGACGGTGAGTCGGTGCCCGGCGTCCGCACCGTGTGCACGCTCACTCGCATCGAGCATTAACGAGACAGGGCCGGATCCAATGGATCCGGCCCTGTGAACTGTCTCAACCAGTTCTCGTTGATTGCCTCAAAGAAACAATCTCCGTGTCCGAGATGGGACTTGAACCCACACGCCCTTAACGGGCACTGGCACCTCAAGCCAGCGCGTCTACCAATTCCGCCACCCGGACCGGGTGAAGTGGCCGCCGTTGTTCTGGCTGCCGTAGAAGAATCTAGCACGCTTAGAACCCCTTTCCGTACACACGTCGGTCCCGAAGGCCGGGTAGCGTGAACGTATGGCACCCGACACATCCGCACCAGTCACCCTGGACCTGACCGCAGAGATCGCCCGCGACCTGATTCGCTTCAACACCAGCAACTACGGCGAGGGCCGTTCCGAAGGTGAAACGGAGGCCGCAGAATACGTCGCCGAGGCGCTGCGCGGTCTGGGTCTTTCTCCGGAACTCTTCGATTCAGAACCCGGGCGCACGAGCGTTGTGGCCCGGGTCCCGGGCCGGGACCGGAGCAAAGAGGCCCTTGTCGTGCACGGCCACCTCGATGTCGTTCCGGCGGATCCCGCGAACTGGTCGGTGGATCCGTTCGGCGGCGTCATCAAAGACGGCATGCTCTGGGGCCGCGGCGCCGTGGACATGAAGAACATGGACGCGATGATCCTCGCCTCCCTGACCGACATTCTGGGCTCCGGGCAGGCCCCGGAACGCGACCTCGTCGTCGCGTTCTTCGCCGATGAAGAGGCCGGGGGAGTGTTCGGTTCGCACCACCTCGTCGACACCCGCCCGGATCTGTTCGCCGGCGCGACGGAAGCGATCAGCGAGGTCGGCGGGTACTCGATCACTCTGAACGGCCAGCGCGCCTACCTGCTGCAGACCGGTGAAAAAGCACTGATCTGGATCAAGCTCGTGGCCCGTGGCAGCGCTGCCCACGGGTCCCGCGTGATACACGACAACGCCGTCACACGCCTCGCTGAGGCCGTAGCGGCCGTGGGACGGCGGGACTGGCCGATTCGCCTCACCGACACCACCACGCAGCTGCTGGGCGAGCTGGCACGCATCCTGGACGTCGACCCGCAGAGCGTCGGGCCCGACGAGCTGGCCCTGGCCACCGGCACGGCGTCCGGTTTCATCCAGGCGAGCCTGCGCACCACCACCAACCCCACCAAGCTCAGCGCCGGGTACAAGCACAACGTGATTCCCGACACGGCCGAAGCGCTCATCGACATCCGCTCCCTGCCCGGGGAAGAAGACGCCGTGCTGGCCGAAATCGCCGAGCTCGTCGGCCCCGATATCGAGATCGTGATCGTGCACCGCGACGTCGGCCTCGAAACGGAGTTCAGCGGGCCGCTCATCGACGCGGTCGTGACGACCCTGGACCGTCACGACCCCGGCGCCCCGGTACTGCCCTACCTGTTGTCAGCGGGAACGGACAACAAGGCGCTCAGCCGGCTCGGAATCAAGGGGTACGGCTTCGCTCCGCTCAAGCTTCCGGCGGATCTGGATTTTCCGGCCATGTTCCACGGGGTTGACGAACGTGTGCCGCTGGACGCATTAGTCTTTGGCAGGCAGGTTCTGACCGACCTGCTGTCGAGCTACTAACTCCCGGCGGCCGAACCCGGCACTACTTTGGTACACACAGATCGAAAGCGGCACGCGTGGACTTCATCAATGCGATCATCCTGGGTGTGGTGCAGGGGCTGACGGAGTTCCTGCCCGTGTCCTCCAGCGCCCACATCCGAATCGTCGGGCAGTTTCTGGGCACCGGAGAAGACCCCGGCGCACGTTTCACCGCGATCACCCAGATCGGCACTGAAGCGGCCGTGGTGATTTTCTTCTGGCGTGACATCGTGCGCATCATCGGCCAGTGGTTCCGGTCCCTGGCCGGCCGGGTACCCCGCACCGACCCCGATGCGCGCATGGGGTGGCTGATCATCATCGGCACCCTCCCGATCGTGATTCTGGGACTGCTGTTCCAGGACGAGATCGAAACCGTGCTGCGGTCTCTGTGGATCACCGCGACCATGCTCATTCTCTTCGGGATTCTGCTCGGTGTGGCGGACCATTACGGGGCCAAACGCCGCCGCCTGGACGACCTCACCGTGCCGCACGGCGTGATTTTCGGATTCGCGCAGGCGCTGGCGCTGATTCCCGGGGTGTCCCGCTCGGGCGGTTCGATCACCGCCGGCCTGTTTCTCGGCTACGAGCGTCAGGCCGCCGCACGTTACGCGTTTCTGTTGGCGATCCCCGCCGTGTTCGGCAGCGGTTTCTACCAGGTCTACAAGTCCGTGGCAGAGCCCTGCGTCGTCGCCGCCGGCAACTGCCTTCCCGAGATCTTCGGACCGCTCGAGACTCTCGTGGCGACGGTCATCGCGTTCGGTGTGGCCCTGGGAGTGATCGCCTTCTTCATGAGCTACATTTCCAAGCGCAGCTTCTTGCCGTTCGTGGTCTACCGCATCCTGCTGGGGCTCACGCTCATGGTGTTGCTGTCCCTGGGGGTCATCAGCTCCTAGTTAGGCTGGGGGGATGCGCGCTTGGCAACACCCCACGATTCCGTCCGTCCCCGGCACTTCGACTGCACCCTGGTTGCATGACACCGCCAGCGACAGTCTGGTGCACGCGGTCCCCACCGATGCGGCCCGGCTGTACGTCTGTGGGATCACCCCCTACGACGCCACCCATCTGGGTCACGCGGCCACCTACCTGGCTTTTGACACCCTTCAGCGGGTGTGGCGCGACGCGGGCTACCGCGTGCACTACGCGCAGAACATCACCGACGTCGACGACCCCTTGTTGGAGCGGGCCACCGCGACCGGAGTGGACTGGCGCGAACTCGCCGAGTCCCAGGTCGACCTGTTCCGCACGGACATGGCCGCCCTGCGCATCATCCCGCCCAACGACTACGTGGCCGTGACCGACGTGATCGACGAGGTCGCCGCTGCGGTGGCCCAGCTCCGGGACGCCGGACTGGCTTATCCGGTACCGACCGTCGACGCCCTCACGGCCCCGGACGGGGAACGTGGCACAGACCTGTACTTCGACATCGTCGCGGCGCAGGCACAGACGAAGTGGCGCCTCGGCGACGAGAGCAACCTGGGCCGCAGCGCGATGCTGCTGCTGTCCGCGGAACGTGGAGGAGACCCGGAGCGGCCGGGCAAACGCGACCCGCTTGACCCGATGCTCTGGCGCGCGGCCCGCGCCGGCGAGCCGGCCTGGGACTCCGAGGTGGGATCCGGCCGGCCTGGCTGGCACATCGAGTGCTCCGTCATCGCTCTGAAAGAACTCGGCACCGACTTCACCGTTCAGGGTGGTGGCGCAGACCTGATTTTTCCCCACCATGACATGAGCGCCGGCCATGCCGCCGCACTGTCCGGGCATCCGCTTGCGGGGGTGTACAGCCACACCGGCATGGTCGCCTACCAGGGCACCAAAATGAGCAAATCGTTGGGAAACCTGGTGCTGGTGTCGGGGCTGCTGCGAGACGGGGCGGAACCCAGCGCCATCCGCCTGGCTTTGCTGGCCCGCCACTACCGCAGCAACTGGGAGTGGACCGCGCCCCAGCTCACCGAGGCTGCGGAGCGTCTGTCCCAGTGGCGGGACGCCTTCGGGGCGCAGTCCCGCACCGGTTCCGCCTCGAGCGCCACCGTCATCGCAGCCGTGCGCACCGCTCTGGTCGACGACCTGGACACGCCCGCCGCGCTCGGCGTGCTCGATGACGCCGCCGTGACCGGGGTCACCGCCCCCGCGCTGGTCGGGCGCGCCGTCGACGCGCTGCTCGGCATCGTCATCTAGCCGGTCGGGTGGCCGGTCGGGTGGCCGGTCGGGTCGCCGGCTAGGCCGGAGTAGGCCCCGGACCCGCTGCGGGACCGGGCCGGCCGTCCCGGCCGTCACCACGCTTGCGCAGATACTTCTCAAACTCGTGCGCGATCGCCTCACCGCTCGCCGCGGGGGAGTCCACCGTGTCGCGGGCCTGCTCCAGCTGGGCGATGTAGGCCGCCATATCGTCGTCATCGGCGGCGAGGGCGTCGATGCCGCTCTGCCACTCGGCGGCCTCGGTCGCCAGAGTCCCGCGCGGGATGACCACGTCGATCACCTCTTCGAGCTTGTCGATCAGCGCCAGCATCGCCTTGGGCGACGGGGCGTTGTGCACATAGTGCGGAACGGATGCCCAGATCGACAGCGTCGGAATGCCCACCGTCTCGGCCAGGTCGGCGAGCACGCTGAGAATGCCGACGGGCCCCTCGTAGCTGCTGCGTTCAATCTCCAACTCGGCACGTACCGCGGCATTGTCGCTGGAGACATAGATGGAGATCGGGCGAGTGTGCGGCACATCGGCCAGCATCGCCCCGAGAAAGACCACCCCGCTCACATCGGCGGCGAGCGCGGCATCGAGGATCTCCGCCGCGAAACTCTTCCAGCTGCGGGACGGCTCCGCGCCCAGAAGCAGATAGATGTTGCTCACGTTGTTGCCGCTGACGTGCAGCTGAGCGTCTTCGGCCAGGGGCGTACCGGCTCCGTGCGGGTCAGCCGGGCCGTACATCACAGTGCTGGGCCAGAGGATCTCTCGCTGCCCGGACTCCGTCGTCGACACGGTCGGGCGGTTGAACTGGTAGTCGAGATAGACCTCCGGGTCGATTTCGGCGATCCGGGTCAGCGTGAGCAGTTCCTTGAGCGTGCGCACCGCCCCGGTCGCCGCTTCACCGGCATCGTTCCACCCCTCGAAGGCGACCACCAGCAGTCGTCCGCCCAGAAACCCGTTGCCGTCTGTCACCGTGTCACACCTCGATTCATGCGCCCCGCCTGGGGTGCCATCCATTAAGGATAGGCGGTGCCCCGTACACTTGAACCCCGTGACACTGATCCCCGCACCTTCGCCCCTGCCCGCCGCCGTTCTCTGGGACATGGACGGGACCCTCATTGACAGCGAACCGTACTGGATGCGCGCCGAGACGGAACTCGTCGAGTCTTTCGGCGGGGTCTGGACCCACTCCGACGGTCTTCTGATGGTCGGCTCGGGCCTCTGGAATTCCGCGGCGATCCTGCAGGGCCGCGGCGTCGACCTCGACACCGACACCATCGTCCAGACGCTCACCGCGCGCGTGCAGGAGCAGCTGGTGCAGCACGGCATTCCGTGGCGTCCGGGCGCCCGCGAACTGCTGCACGAGCTCAAGGCGGCCGGTGTGCCCACCGCGCTGGTGACGATGTCCGTCGAACGCATGGCCCGCCAGGTTGTCGACCTGATGGACTTCGCCGCTTTCGACACGATCGTGGCCGGCGACATGGTCACCCGCAGCAAACCCGACCCGGAGGCGTACCTCCTGGCGGCCCGCACGCTCGGCGTCGACCCGGCGCACTGCGTCGCCATTGAAGACTCCCTGCCCGGTGTCACCGCCGCGGTCGCATCCGGAGCCCTGACCATTGCGGTGCCGCATATCATCGACCTGCCTCACAGCGCCGACTATGTGCGCTGGGAATCGCTCGCCGACCGGGGTGCGGCCGATATCACCGAGCTTCATCTGAGCCACGTCGCGGCGCGCGCCGTCGGCACAGCACCTGCCCTCTTCCCCTCCACCACAGTCAAGGACGCCCTCACCGCATGAATCACAATCACGTCGTTCAGAACAGCGGCCCGTTCCGTGCCGGAGACCGGGCCCAGCTCACCGGACCGAAGGGGCGGCTGAACACGATCACGCTGGAACCCGGAAAGGTCTTTCACACCCACCGGGGGATCGTCGCCCACGACGACATCATCGGCCG
>JAWOHA010000082.1:0-3882 GCA_046496385.1 Cryobacterium sp.
TGTCGGCGGGGCTGCGGGGCTCTATGCGTGGAGCCTCACCAGCACATTTGACAGCCAGACGGCGAAGATTCCCGACGTCTTTCCCGACGAGACCGCCCGGCCGCCGGCGGCGGACAGCGACACGACGAGCGGGCAGAACATACTGCTGCTCGGCTCTGACACGCGCGGAGAGATCGGCGGGTCTATCGACGGTCTGACCGGCCAGCGCTCAGACAGCATCATGGTGCTGCACGTGCCGGCGAACCGCGAGAACATCTACGTGATGTCGATCATGCGGGACAGCTGGGTGGACATTCCGGGCCGCGGCAAAGCCAAGATCAACGCCGCCATGTCGTATGGCGGAGTGCCGCTGACCGTGCAGACCATTGAAGGTCTGCTCGGCGCGCGCATCGACCATGTGGCCATTATCGACTTCGAAGGTTTCAAAGGCGTGACCGATGCCCTGGGCGGAGTGGACATCAACAACATGGTCGGCTTTGACTCCTCGGCGATACCGGGGCGGTACTTCGCCGAGGGAACCTATCGATTGAACGGCACGGAGGCGCTGGCGTTCGTGCGGGAACGATACGCGTTCTCTGACGGCGACTTTCAGCGGGCACGCAACCAGCAGGCCTTCGTGAAGGCGGTGCTCGGCAAGGCGCTGCGTGCGGAAACCCTCACCAACCCGGCCCGGATCAGCGCCCTGGTCGGGGCGATTGCGCCCTACCTCGCCGTGAACGACGAGCTGACCGCGGGCTATGTGGCCGGCCTCGCCGCTGAGCTGCGCGGCGTGCGCATGAATGACGTGACGTTCTTCACGCTGCCGACCACGGGCACCGGCACCTCCCCCGACGGGCAGTCGATCGTGATTCTCGACCAGGACAAGCTCAAAGACGTGCAGAAAGCATTTCAGACCGACACCCTGAACGAGTTTCAGCCCGAGGTGCAGACGATGCAGTGACGGGCTTCGGGGCGCGCCGGGGTCATGACAGGGTCATGACGGGCGTGGCCGGGTTCTCCTGAACTGGGGGCAGAGAACCCTCTCGGGGTCTGCGGCGAGGCGCTAACTTGTTTGGTGAGTTGGTTCTCTGTCGCACCGCAGACCGTAGGGGAGTTGTTATGTCAGATTCCACCAGCACCAGATCGCACGCCGTTCGGGCCGCACGAGCCGAAGCGCTGGCCGACAAGGCCCGCGCCAAAGCGTTGCGGCCCTGGTTCAAGAAGACGCCCGTGATTGTTGTGGTCGTTGTCGTGGCGATCGTTATCGTGGTGAGTGCGGTGGCCAGCGCCGGCGCCGGCGGGGTGGACGAGACGGCTGCGGCGAGTGGGCTGAGCGTTGTGGCGGTGGGGGTGTAGGTCGGGTTGCGTGGTCTCGATCGCTCGTTCCTCGCGCCTCGACCGGCGGGGGCGGGGCGCGGCGGGGGCGCGGCGGGAGCGGGGCGGGGCGGGCGCGGCGCGCGGGGGCGCGCGTGTCACCCCCGGCCGTCGTGCCGATGAGCTGACTAGTCCGTGAAGGCGTCCTTCACGTTTTCGCCGGCCTTCTTGGCCTTGGCCTTGGCCTGCTGGGCCTTGCCCTCGGCGACCTTGGCGTCGTCGTCGGTGGCCTTGCCCACAGCCTCGTTTGCCTTGCCCTTAAGATCTTCGGCGGCATTGCTGATCTTGTCGGATGCGCTCATAATGGCCTCGCTTTCGGTTGAACGGACACGGTCAATGTATAAGACGCGATTTGTGCCGTTTTTGTCACAGAAAAGTCGGAAAAAAATTGTGGATGCGTGACGCAGGGAGATGAGATGCCGACCACGGTGCAGGAGCACGGACCCTCCCCGCTCGACACCGCCACCGACCAGACCCTCACCAGCCGCGCCGCCGACGGCGACGTGCGGGCGTTCGAAGTGATCGTGCGGCGCTACGGGCCGCTGATGCGGGTGTACGCCTACCGGGTGCTCGGCAGCAACAACGAAATGGACGACGTGGTGCAGGAGGCGTTCATCACCGCCTGGCAGCAACTCGGCACCCTCGACGACGGCAGCGCCGTGAAAAGCTGGCTGATGCGCATCGTGAACCGCAAAAGCATCGACCGGCTGCGCGCCCGCCGCCCGGTCGCCGACATCTCCCTGCACGAACCGTGCGCGCCCGAACACCAGTCGCCGCAGCGCCTGGCCGAGGCGGAATCCCAGACCGACGCTCTGGCCCGCGCCCTGGCCGAGCTGCCCGACGAGCAGCGCCGCTGCTGGACCCTGCGCGAATTGGCCGGCAGCAGCTACGTTGGTATCGCGCAGGAGCTGGACCTGCCCGTGTCTACCGTGCGGGGCCTGCTCGCTCGGGCGCGCAAGACTCTGCTGCGGGAAATGGAGGACTGGCGATGACCTCACCCCGCGACCCCTTCACCGCCTTCGACGTGGAGACCTCCGACCGGGAGATCACCCAACTGGCCGGCCACACCATCGAGCAGCTCAGCGACTACCTCGACCGGGGCCGCACCCCCGCCGACGCCAGCATCGACAACTCCCCGGAATGCCAGATCGCGCTGCGCAGCCTGCAACGGCTGCACGACGTGCAGGGCACCCTGCTGGCCGCAGACGTGGAACGGGAGACGCACCGCACCGACGGCTGGGTGACCTCGATTCTGCAGAACATCAACCGTGAGGCGCACTCGGGCCGGGAGATTCCGCTGGCACACCCCTCACCCCGCGCGCACCTGAGCGTGACCGAAGGCGCCGTGCGCGGTATTCTGCGGGCCACCGGCGACCAGGTGGAGAACATCATCGTGGGTCGCTGCCGACTTGACGGCAACGTGACCGTGCCGGGCGACCCGATCAGCATTCGTGTCGACGCCGTTGTCATCGCCGGTGAAGACATTCCGGCCAAGGCCGACGCGCTGCGGCAGGCGCTCTACGCCGCGCTGCGCACACACACCGACCTGCACGTTGTCGCGATCGAAATCACCATTCGTGACGTGTACCTGCCACCGCCCCGACCGGAACGGAGCTTCGATGAATGACCTGGTCTTCACCGGCGACGCGCTCGACCGTGCCGTTCTGGCCGTTCCGGGGGTGGCGGACCTCTACGCCTCGGCGCCGGTCGGCGCGATCACCCGGGCGGCGCAGAGCGTGACCGGCCGCCCAAGCGCCACCCCGTGCGTTCTCGTGGCCCGGCACAACGACGCCCTCAACGTGGCGGCGAAAATCGGCGTGGCCGAGGGGTTCGCCGCCGCCGACGTGTGCCGCCGGGTCTATGACGCCCTCGAGACCCAGCTGGCCGCGTCGGCCCCGCAGTCGGTGGCCACGATCGCGGTGACGGTAGCCCGGATCGGCTGAACCAATCGCCGCCCGCACCGGCGGAACGGGCGAAAAAGTCTGCCGGGCGCGTGACGTTCTGCCCCGTCAGCACGTCTGAATGGTGAACACATGCGGAGTGGCTGGCCTCAAGAACAGAGGACCTCTTCGAACATCTGACGGACCGCTACATTTTATTTGGAGAGTGGTGTTATGCCCGGCACTCGGTTTTTTATGACCGGCTACCGGACTGGTTTCTTGGTTTCGATGTCTATGACAAGCAAGTGGGGCGTTTCTTGTCCTGCGAGCATCGCGATACAGTTTTTAGGGCAACCCATATTTATAAAATACCCCTGATCGAAAGCGGAATATTTGCACTCCCTGATCTTAGCAAGCTTATGTCGCAATCAAAACTCAGCGATCGACCATCGGAAGGTATTTATCTGCGGTTTGATCAGGGAGAATGGTTGGCGAAAAGAGCCAAGTTGGTCCGTCCTGCGTTTATCCAGGCAGTAGAGCAGCACTGGTCACGTTCAGGGATTAAAGCCAATCGGTTGATGTCGGAGGTCTATTCATGACAATTTCCCACATAGACCAGAACCAGGCATGGTATTGCAGCGTCTTGAAT
>JAWOHA010000103.1:0-13378 GCA_046496385.1 Cryobacterium sp.
TGGCGACGGAACCCAGAAAGATCAACGTGTCGAGGTACACGTGCGGGTTGAGCCAGGTGAGCCCGACGGTGGTGAGAACGGCCGCACGGGTGCTGACGCGCACCGTGCTGCCGTCGGGGAGCAGGGCGCGGGGGCGCCAGACCCGCACCAGCGCGAAGACGCCGTAGCCGAGCAGAAAAGCGGCGCCCACGATATGAACCACGCTCAGCGCTACGGGGGCCTGATCGACGAGCACACCGATGCCCACGATTCCCGCGAAGATGAGCACGGCGTCGGAGACCGCGCAGACGGCCACGGCGGCGCCGATGGTGCGGGTGTCACCCGCGATGCCCAGGCGCAGAATGAAGGCATTCTGTGCGCCGATCGCGATGATCAGCGCCAGACCGGTGCCCAGGCCCAGCAGCAGGGGGAGCAGGGTGTCGACGAGGGTCATAACTAAGAAAGCTACGGCGTACCTCGGGCTCAGGACAACTCTCTGGTGCCGTTCACTTCACACGCGGCGGGGTGGTGAGCGCGCGTCGACCGGCGCATCGCGCTCACGTCGGTGAGAAGGCAACCAGGTGCAGGGCCGACGGCGCGATAACGCTGGTGACCGTCATGCCGGCGCAGAAGCCGGCAAGAGCCTGTTCGCGGCGGGTGATGAAGCAGATCAGCGGAAACCCGGCGTCAAGTTCTATGCGCACGATGGAAGACTCCTCGGTCACCGTCGTGACCGTGCTGACGATGCGATTGGCGACCTGCCGGTCGGGGGCTTCGCGGATGCCGGCTTCGATGCCCACGTCTCCCGCCCGGATGCAGACGATGAGAGGCCGACCGACGGTGAAGTCTTCGGGTTCGGTCGCGAGGTCGGCGCGGAGTTCAGTGCGGAGTTCAGTGCGGAGTTCAGTGCGGCCGGCGCGTACCGTGAGCCCGTCGGCGGTCCTGCTGAGGATCGTGCCCGAGACGGTGTTGTCCATGCCTACTGCCCGGGCGACATCCTGGTCGGCGGGCTGTTCGAACACCTCGCCGGGCGGGCCGATCTGCCGCACGCTGCCGTCGACGAGGACCACCAGCCGGTCGGCCAGGGCGAGGGCTTCGTCGCGGTCATGGGTGACGATGATCGCGGGAATTCCGGCGTTGAGGATGCGTTGACGAAGTTCCGCGCGCAGGCTCAGCCGCGTCGGAGCGTCCAGCGCGGAGAGCGGCTCGTCCAACAGCAGCAGTCGGGGCCGGGGCGCGAGGGTGCGAGCGAGGGCGACCCGCTGTGCTTCACCACCGGAGAGTTCTCGAATCTTGCGCTTCTCGTACCCGGCGACCCCGGCGCTCCGCAAGGCCTCTTCGACACGGAACGCCCGTTCCGACCGGGGCACCGCGTGCAACCCGTAACCCACGTTCTGGGCGACAGTGAGGTGGGGAAACAGTGCCAGCTCCTGGAACATGTACCCGATGCCCCGGTCCTGCGCCCGCACATTGGTGCGTTCAGCGTCGTCGAGCACGCGTTCACCGAGGGTGAGCCGGCCGGTTGAGATGCGGTCGAGGCCGGCGATGCACCGCAGAATGGTCGATTTTCCCGATCCGGAGGGACCGAACAGAACGGTCACGCCCGGGCTGTCGAGCGACACGGTGAAGTCCGCGTCGACGGTGTAACGGCGCATCCGGATGGACAGGACGCTCTCGCCACCGGTCGGGTTCGGGCCCACGGCCATGTTCGGGTTCGGGTTCGGGCCCACGGCCATGTTCGGGCCCGCAGTCATGTTCGGGCCCAAAGCAGAGAACCTCGGCGTTGCAGGGAGTAGGTCGCCGTGAGCACGAGGAGCGAAAAAATGAGCAGCACCATGCTGGTCAAGCCGGCCGTGGCATAGTCGAAGGCCTGCACCGAGTCGTAGACGGAGACGGAGACGGTGCGGGTCTGGCCGGGGATGTTGCCGCCGACCATGAGCACCACGCCGAATTCGCCGATCGTGTGGGCGAAGGTGAGAACACCGGCCGTGGTCAGTCCAGCGCGCGACAGGGGCAGTGTGATCTTCCACAGTGTGGCGGCCGATCGTCGGCCGAGCATCGTGGAGGCGTCGATCAGCCGTCGGTCGACGCCGGCGAAGGCGGCGAGAAGAGGCTGCACGGCGAACGGCAGGCTGTAGAGAACGGAGGCGATGAGCAGACCGGTGAAGGTGAAGGCCAGTGTCGCCCCGGTGAGCTCTTTCCACCAGCGTCCGAAGGGTGAGGCTGTCCCGAGCGCGATCAGAACGTAGTACCCGAGTACGGTCGGGGGCAGCACCAGCGGCAAAGCGACAATCGCTTCTACCACCACGGTCCAGCGACGTCGCGAAAAGGCCAACCAGGAGGCGAGGGGAACCGCGATGACGAGCAGAATCGCCGTTGTCAGCACCGCCAGGCGCACGCTGACGCCGATCGCCTGCCAGTCCACCGCTCAGCTCTCCGGGAGGGAGAAGCCGTACCGAGCGAGGATCGCGGTGCCGGCCGGGCTGAGCATGACCTGCCGGAACGTGCGGGCCGCCTCGGGATGGGCCGCATCGGCCAGGATGACGCCACCCTGGTCGAGCCGCGGGTACGAGTTCAGGGGCAGCTCCGCCCACGTGCCCTCGTCTCGGAGAGGCTCGGACAGCACCAGCGACTTGGCCACGATGCCGGCGTCGGCGTTGCCGGACTGCACGAATTCGGCCGCTTGGGCGACATTTTCGCCGAGAACGAATTTGGGGCTGACCTGGTCGTAGAGATCGGCGTTCTGGAGCGCGGCGACGGCGGCTTCGCCGTAGGGCGCATGCTGCGGGTTCGCGATGGACACGCGGGCCACCGCAGGTTCGGCCAGAATGTCCAGCCCCTCGTCGGGGTTCAGCTCGGATCCTTCCGGAACCCACAGCACCAGTCGACCGATCGCATAGGCAAACGTGTCCTGTGCGCCGGCCAGCCCCGCTTCCACGAGCTGCTGCGGGTAGGCCTGATCGGCGGAGAGGTACACGTCAAACGGCGCCCCGTTTTGGATCTGCTGCAGAAAAGTTCCCGAGGACCCGTAGGTGACCTGGATCTGCAGGGACGGATGGTCGGCCTCAGCCAGAACGACGATTTCGTCGAGGGCGAATTTGAGGTCCGCGGCGGCGGCGATCGTCACGGTCGACGACCCCGGCCGGGCGCCCGCGGGGTCGGCCGGCTCTGTTGACACCGCACCCGAGGCGCAGCCCGCGAGCACCAGCACGGATGCGCCCAGAACGGATGTGCCCAGCACGGATGCGCGCCGAACGGATACACGCCGAACGGATGCGCCCCGGGCCGCTTTGCGCGGAGCAGCCAGGCGGCCCCTGACGCCGCTGATTCTCCTGACGCCGGTCATGCTCGATCCGTCGGGGGCGTCTCGACCAGCACGGTGGTGGACTTGATGACGGCCGTCGCCAGTGAGCCCGGCTCGAGACCCAGCTCATCGGCCGCCTCACGGGTCATCATGGAGACCACCCGGAACGGACCCGCCTGGATTTCCACCAGAGCGACCAGGCCGTCGCGTTGCACGTCGGTCACGATGCCGTCGAGGCGATTGCGGGCCGAGCTGTGCATCAGGCCTGTGCCGTCGTCCTGATCGCGGCGTTCCTTGACGAACTGCGCGACCTCCGCCGCCGAAATGGCCATCCGGCCACCGTCGGGTTGCACCGCCGTCAGCCGCCCCTGGTCTACCCAGCGCCGAACAGTGTCGTCGCTGACACGTAACAGCGCGGCGACTTCACTAAACCTTAGAACCGTCATAAATCGTGACTCTACACCTCAAAATCGGTGAAATCATCACAGTCACTCCTCATATTCTGAAACACACGCGGGCTGGCCCGTGACCGGGGCGGCATGCGTGGCTGGGCTTCGCCCGCGATCAAGTCACGGCGGGCTGCGCCGCCGGGACTGCCGCAGCGGGGCGAGGCCGGCTCAGAAGAGCGGGGTCAGATGAAAACCGACAAGATCGTGCGCAACAGCACGATCGCCACGGCGAGGCTCGCGAGCACCACCGCGGCAACGGTGAGGCCGCGCCCGCGGGCGCCGGCGGGAATCACCCGGTATGCCTTCATCGTGTACGCCAGCCCGATGACGGCGATGATCAGCGAGGGCAGCGGAAACACGATCGCCAGCACGAAACCGGCCAGAGAGAGCCAGAACCCGGGCACCCGCCCAGGAGTTTTAGACCAGTCTGATGTCGGTGCGCCCATATTGAGAAGGTTGTTTCCGTTCATGTTCGCTCGGGGATCAGTCACCGTGATGCTCCTCAGGTCGCTGGCACAGGTCGGGGGTGGTCAGGGTGACAGTCTCCCACGCCGCGGCCGGGCCCGCGATCAGGGGGCGAGGCCGGCCGCCCTGTGGTAGGTGATGAAACGGTAACGGATGCCCGTGACCGACATCCTCCACTCCGTCGCCGCCACCGTCGCCCAGTCGGCGCCGACCGCCGGCGCCACGGTGTCGCCGGGCACCTCGAGGTCGATCTCGGTGACCTCGAGGCGGTCGGCGAGCGGCAGAAAGCTCCGATAGATCTCCCCCCCGCCGATGATCCAGAGCGGCGCCGCCCCGGCGAGCGCGAGCGCGGCGCGTGGACTCGACGCGACCTCCGCGCCGGGCTCCGACCAGTCCGCCGACCGGGTGATCACGATGTTGCGCCGCCCGGGCAGGGGGCGAAAACGGGCCGGCAGCGAGGTCCAGGTACGCCGCCCCATCACCACGGCAGCCCCCGCCGTGAGCTGCTTGAAACGCACCTGGTCTTCGGACAGGCGCCAGGGAATGGTGTCGGCGTCGCCGATGACGCCGCCGCGCGCCTGCGCCCAGATCATCGCGACCCCGGTGCCGGCCGGGCCGGCATCGATGGTGCCCGTCGCGGCATCCGCCTCAGACGGCAACGGGTGCCTTGATGGCCGGGTGGTGCTGGTAACCGACAACCTCGAAGTCGTCGTACTCGTAGTCGAACAGGCTGGACCGCTCGGCGACCCGCAGCGTGGGCAGCGGGAACGGCTCGCGGGTGAGTTGCTCGGCGACCTGGTCGCGGTGATTGTCGTAAATGTGGCAGTCGCCGCCGGTCCAGATGAAATCGCCCACTTCGAGCCCCGCCTGCGCGGCCACCAGGTGGGTGAGCAGGGCGTAGCTGGCGATGTTGAACGGCACGCCGAGAAACAGGTCGGCGCTGCGCTGGTAGAGCTGGCAGGACAGCTTGCCGTCGGCCACGTAGAACTGGAAGAGGGCGTGGCACGGGGCCAACGCCATCTCGGGAATATCGGCGACGTTCCAGGCTGAGACGATCATGCGCCGTGAGTCCGGGTCGGTGCGCAGCGTCTCGAGCACCTGCGCGATCTGGTCGACGTGCGCGCCCGACGGGGTAGGCCAGGAACGCCACTGCACCCCATAGACCGGGCCGAGTTCGCCGGCGGCGTCGGCCCACTCGTTCCAGATCGACACCCCGTTCTCGCGCAGCCAGCCCACATTGCTCTCACCGCGCAGAAACCAGAGCAGTTCGTAGGCGATCGACTTGAAGTGCACCCGCTTGGTGGTGATCAGCGGAAAGCCCTCTGTGAGGTCGAAACGCAGCTGGGCGCCGAACACGCTCGTGGTGCCCGTTCCGGTGCGGTCGGCCTTGGCGGTTCCGGTGGTCATCACGTGGCGCAGCAGATCTTCGTACGGAGTAGGCATGCTGACGATCTTAACCGTTCGGCGTTCTGACCGCATGCCGGGCTCCGGCACTGTCGCATGATGCCGGTACCCTTGACCGGGGGCAGGAAAGGAACCATCAGTGAGTGACATTGCGGGCGAATTGGCGCGGGTGCGCGACGCGTTCGACCGACCGACCCTGCGCCTGCTCGACCGCAAATGGGCGCCCTTCGTGCTCGCGGTGTTCAAATCCTCGTTCAGCCGGGACCGCCGCAGCGTGCAGACCGACCTGTTGCACACCCAGGTTGACGCGTACCTCGCCGACCTGAAGAGCGTCGGCAGCGACGTGCCGGGCAAGAACGGGCGCGCGCTGTGCGTGCAGTGGATGAATGACCAGTGGCTGTACCGGGAGACGGGCGAGGGCGACGAGGAATACTATTCGCTCACCTCGCACGCCCTCGAAGCGATGCTGCTGGTCGACGGGCTGGCCCGCGACCGCGCCCTGATCAGCGAGAGCCGGCTGACCACCATCGTCGACACGGTGCGGCACCGCGCCACCCAGGCCAACCCCGACCGGGAGGAACGCCTGCGCCGGCTCGACCTGCAGATCGCGCAGCAGACCGGCGAACGCGACCGCATCGCCGCCGGCGGCGAGATCGCGGCGGCGAGCAACGAAGAGATGCACGAGGGCTACGCCAACCTCATCGACCTGATCACCCAGCTGCCCAGCGACTTCAAGCGGGTGGAGGAATCCGTCTCCGCCATGCACCGCCAGATCATCAACGATTTTCGTGGCGAGGAACGCCCGCTCGGCGAGGTTCTCGACGAGTACCTGCTGAAAACGGATGCCCTCATGACGTCGACCCCCGAAGGCCGCGCCTTCGAGGGCGCCTTCATCCTGCTGCGCGACGACGCGCTGCTGCAGGGGCTCAAGAACGACCTCGAGACGATTCTGCTGCACCCGTTCGCGCTGCAGCTCTCCGCCGCCGACCGCCGCGGCCTCATGGGCACGGTGCGGCTGATTCGCAAGGGCGTCGACGACGTGCTCACCCAGCGCAACGGCCTGAGCACCACGTTGCGCGAACACATCGTGAACCATGACGTGATCAGAGACCGGGAGCTGGAACGCATGCTGCGCGACATCAACCGGGAACTGGCCACCTGGATGCAGACCGCCGGGCCGCGCTCCACGGTCACCGCCGAACTCATGCCCGGAACCCTCGACGTGGACCACCTGCGGGAACGCTTCTACGACGCCGGCGCGCACCGGGCGCCGCCGGAACTCGACGACGTCTCCGACGACGCGCCCGCGCCGCTCAGCCTCGGCGAGATGCGCACCCAGGGCGGCCCGATGCTCGAAGACCTGCGCGACGCCCTGGTTTGGGCATTCGCGACGGGGGAGACGGCATCGGTCGGTGACGCGTTCAACGCCCTCGAGCCCGGGCTGCGCCGCCCCGTGGAGATTCTCGGAATGCTGCAAATCATGACCCAGATCGACGCCGTGCACCGGGCCGATCTGCTGGAGAGCTTCGACACGGTGCGCCCCGACGGCTCCCGCCGCCGGTTCGCGGTGCCGCGCATCGAGTTGACCGACGCTGAGACGGCGGCTCTGGCCGCCCTGAACTACGGAATCTGAATGAGCGACATGATCCACGCCGACAGCCCGGCCCCGCACAGCGATCCGGGCGAGATGCCCGACGGCGGCGAGGAGAACGCGGCGGCCACCGACCCGTTGCAGAGCTTCTCGCTGTTCGAGGGCGATGAGGGCGGCCTCACCGCCGACCAGCGCCGCACCCTGGTGCTGCTGCTCAAGCACCGCTACATCTCCGCCGCCATCCAACCCGCGGAGTGGCGCACCCTGCTCGCCTCCGAGACCCTGCTGAAAAGCCGGCTGAACGACGTCTTCCTCGACCTGCATGTGGACCGGCACTATGAGATCGCCTACAAACGCCAGGCCCTGCCCGAGGGCGGCGACCGCTTCCCCACCCTGCTGCACGACGTGTCGTACAGCCGGGAAGAGACCATTCTGCTGGTGCTGCTGCGGCAGCGTTTTCGCAGCGACCGCGCGAACGGCGTCGACGTGGTCATCATCGAACGGGACACTCTGCTCGAGAACGTGGTTCACTTTCGCCCCGAACACGCCACCGACCGCTCCGGTGACGCCCGCCGGGCCGCCGCCGCGATCGAGAGCCTCGTGAAAGCCCGGGTGCTGCTCAAAACCAGCGACCCCGACCGCTTTCGCATCTCGGCCGTGATCGAGGTGCTGCTGCCCGTGGAACGCCTCGCCGAACTGCTCGACTGGCTCGTGGGCGAAAACCAGGCTCCCGGCGCCGGGCCCGGCCCTGTGACCACCGACCGTTCCACCCCGTCGCGAGAGACCCTGTCATGACCGATTCCCCGCTGTTCTACATCGACGGCTCCACCGAGGGCACCACCCAGTGGAAGGCCGAATCGTTCCAGATGGTGAACTGGGGCGGTTTCCACGGCCATCACACGGTGGCTTTCGCGCCGGGCGCCACGCTGCTCTCCGGCGCCTCCGGCACGGGCAAGAGCAGCCTGCTGGATGCCTACCTCGCCCTCATGATGCCCTCCGACACCCCCTTCAACGGTGCCTCCAACGACGCCGGATCAGGCCGGGCCCGCAGCGTCGACCAGCGCAACCTGATGACCTACCTGCGCGGCAAGACCGACGCCAACCGGGAGGCCGGAACCGGGCAGTTGCAGGACCAGGTGCTGCGCGGCGCGGAACAGTCCACCTGGGGCGCCATCGCGATGACCTTCATCGACGACAACCAGCGCCGCTTCACCGTGTTGCGCGCCTACTTCGTGCCGCGCGCCGCGAACCGGTTCGCCGACATCAGCATGCGCCTGGCCACCACCGACGGGTACCTCGACCTGCGCGACCTCGCCGAGGTCACCGAATCCCGCTTCGACAAGCGCGCCCTGAAGACCCGCTTTCCCGAGCTCGACGTGTTCGACACCTACGCCGCGTTCGCTCAGACGCTGTACACCCGGCTGGGCATCGGCGCCAACGGCGAAGGCGGCAAGGCACTGCGCCTGCTCGCCCGCATTCAGGCCGGCCAGCAGGTGAAAACCGTCGACGGGCTGTACAAGTCGATGGTGCTCGAAGAACCCGCCACCTTCATCGCCGCCGACAAGGCCGTGCAGCACTTCGAAGACCTGGAACGCTCCTACGAGGCCATGGTCAGCGAACACGACAAGGCCAGCATGCTCGGGCGGCTGCCCGACCTCGGCGCCACGTTCGACACCGCCACCGCCCAGGCCGCCCTGATCGACACCTACGGGGTGCACCGCACCGGTGACACCCCCTTCACGCTCTGGCAGCTGCGCACCGAACAGGCCCTGCTCGAAGGCGCCGCCGACTCGAACCGGGCCGAACGACAGGCCAGCCAGGCCGAGGTCGGCCGGGCGCGCACGGCCGAAACCGAACTGAAACTGCGGGTCGCGCAGGTGCAGCAGCAGCAGCGTGACAACGGCGGCGACGTGCTCAGCACGCTGACGATCGACCTTGACCGGCTCGCCGACCTGCGCGACGCGAGCGTCGTGAGCCGCGCGAGCTTCGACGAGCGCACCGGGGTGCTGGCCGGCGGTATCCGCTCACACGACGATTTCGACGACGCCCAAACCGCGGCCGCGGAGTTCTCGGCGGCATTCGCGGCCGCCGAGTCCGCTCTCGAGACCGCCCGTGCGGCCGTGCAGAAACGTCTCTACCCGGTGGAAGAGCAGATCACCGCGCTGCGCACGGAGCACGGCTTTCTCACCGGGCGGGCCAGCCTGGTACCGCAGCACCTGCACAACGCCCGCCTCATGATCGCCGAGGCGGCCGGCATTCCGGCGGCCGAGCTGCCGTTCGTGGCCGAGCTGATCGACCTGGCACCGGGCGAGGAACGCTGGCGGCAGGCGGCCGAGGTCACCCTCGCCTCGGTGGTGCGCGTCATGCTCGTCGACGAGGCGCAACTGGCGGCATTGAGCGCCGCGATCGACCCGCTGCGCATTCCGGTGCGCATCCACTTCGAAGGCGTGGCGCTGTGCGAGCACACCGCCCAGGCGGGGGACAGCCGCTACGTGTCGGGCAAGCTCACCGCCACCGCGTCGCCGTTCAGCGCATGGGTGCAGCAGCGCGTGCAGGCCGCCCACCTCGACGCGCTCTGCGTCGACACCCCCGCCGAGCTCGTGGGGGAGGGCCCGCGCGTCACTCCGAGCGGCCAGACCCGCAACGGCTCCCGCGGCGCGCACGGCTGGAACGCCGACCAGAAATCGATCATCGGTTACTCCAGTACCGCCCGCCTGGCCGAGATCTCCGGGGAACTCGCGGCGCGTGCGGCCGCGGCGCACGCGCTGGCCGCCGAGCTCGCCGTCGTCAGCGCCGAGCTCGCCGACCTGCGCTACCGCCGCACCGCGCACCAGTTCGTTCTGGACACGCTGTGGCCGGTCATCGACGTGGCCGGGGCCGAGGCCCTCATCGTGGGAAAGACCACGGAACGCGAGCGCGTGCTCGCCGCCAGCGATGTGCTGCGCGCCCTGAAAGACGAAGAGCAGCTGCTCGCCGGGCAGCTCGACCGGGCGCAGAAGCAACGCCATGACGCGGAGGGCATCGCCACCGGCTTGAAGACCGTGCTCGGCGACCTCGTCGAAACGCAAGACGCCGTGGCCGACAACCTCGACCGTATCGAGCAGGCGCAGACGGTCACCCTGACCAGCGAGCACGCCGCCCACCTGAGCGCGCAGTTCGCCGCCGTGACCGACGCGCACGACCTCACCGCCTTCGCCGGCGGGGTGAAGCGGTTGCGCGAGCGCCTCACCGAGCAGTCCCGGCAGGACCGCGACAACGCCGCCGCCGCCCGGGGCGCCATGCTGGGCATCTTCGAGAACTTCCAGAGCCGTTGGCCGGATCCGAACATCGGCGTGGGCATGGAGTCATACACGAGCTACCGGGACATTCTCGACGCCGTGCACACCCTCGGCCTCAACGAACGCCGGCAGGAGTGGAAGCGCCGCCTCGCGGCCTGGAGCGGTCAGGACCTGGTGCCGCTGACCGGGGCGTTCACGACATCCATCGACGAAATCGAGGATCGGCTGCACCCGATCAACGAGATCCTCACGACGCTGCCCTTCGGCGCCGGCCGGGACCGACTCAAGATCGTGCTGCGTCGGCTGCACCCGGGCGACGTCACGGCATTCCGCACGGAGTTACGCCAGCTGTCCTCCGGCGCGACGGAGGGTTTCACCGACGAGCAGACCGAGGCCCGGTTCACCCGGCTACGCGCGTTCATGAACCTGATCCGCCGGCCCGAGCCCGGCTCGAAGGGGGAGGCCCCGCGCGAGCTGCTGCTCGACGTGCGCCGGCACGTGGAGATCACCGCGGTACGCATGACCCCGGACGGCACCGAGGTGAGCACCTACTCCTCGCTCGGCGGCAAGAGCGGCGGCGAGTCGCAGGAACTGGTGGCCTTCGTCGTGGGCGCGGCGCTGCGCTTCCAGCTGGGCGACGAGAGCCGCACCCGGCCACGGTTCTCCCCGGTCTTCCTCGACGAGGGCTTCGTGAAATCGGATGCGGAATTCGCCGGGCGTGCGGTGGCCGCCTGGAAGGGGCTCGGCTTTCAGCTCATCATCGGCGCGCCGCTGGACAAGGTCACCGCCCTCGAGCCGCACATGCAGCTGGTGTTGTCGATGACCAAGAACAACCGCACCGGCTACTCGTACATCACGGCTCTGGCCGCAGACCCCGCCACGGCCTGATCGGGGAACACGCCCGAGTTGCGCAAACCACGGCCGGAGGCTTCATCATAGGGACTATGAATCTCTCACCCGAGGCACATCCCGGGCTCCCCGGGCTCCCCGTGCTCGCCCAGCCGGCCAGTCTGCGCGCCCGTGTCACCGACACGCTGCGGGAATCACTCATCGCCGGGAACATGGTTCCGGGGCGGATCTACTCCGCACCCAACCTGGCTGAGATGCTCGGGGTGTCTGCGACGCCGGTGCGCGAGGCCATGATCGATCTGGCCCGGGAGGGTCTCGTCGAAGCCATCCGGCACAAGGGATACCTCGTGGTGCAACTTCTCGACCAGGACCTCGACGACATCACCGAGCTGCGCGCTCTCATCGAGGTTCCCACGATCAAGAAGGTCGCCGCGCTGATCACCGCCGAGCAGGTCGCGCGGCTGCGGCCCCTGGCGCGTGAGCTGAACAGCACCGCGCTGTCGGGCGATATCCGCGACTTCATTCGCGTGGACAGCGCTTTCCACCTGCAGATTCTGGCCGTGGCCGGCAATCGACAGGTTGTCGAGGAGGTTCGGCGGTTACGAAACCTGTCACGCCTGTACGGCCTGGGGCCGCTCGCGCAGTCTGGCGAACTCATCGCGACGGCGCAGGAACACACCCAGTTGCTTGACCTGCTGGAAGCCCATGATGCGGCGGGAGCGGAAGCCCTGATGAAACAGCACATCGGTCATATCCGAGGCGTGTGGGCGGGTCTTCTGGAAGCCTGAAACCAGCCCCATACGGGGGGCAGGTGAGAGAGTTTCCAACCGGTTACGGTGTGTTTCGGTTTGATAAACACTCCGCTCAAACCTTGCTCTAAGCAATGTAAAATTGTACGTTTTATCCCAAGCGGTGGCCACGAACGGCCACCTTCAGAAGTCTTGAGGGGGATAAAGTGCCTGTTTCAACTCTGCCTCTGCAGATGGTGAGCCTCAGGGGTGTCTCCAAGAGTTACGGTGAGAAAACCGTGTTCAGCGACATCGATCTGGATGTCGTCGCGGGGGAAGTCACCGCCATCATCGGGCCCAGCGGCGCCGGGAAGAGCACGTTGCTGCGCTGCATCAACCTGTTGGAACTGCCCGATAAGGGCCAGATCACCATCGGTGACAAGACCATCAGAGCCGGATCCACGGCGACCAACAAGGAGGGTGAGGAACTGCGCCGCAAAGCCGGCATGGTCTTTCAGCACTTCAACCTCTTTCCGCACATGAACGTGCTGCGCAACGTGTCGTTCGCCCAGGAGCGGGTGCTCAAGCGCAGCCGCGCGGAGGCCGAAGCCCGGTCTCGCATCCTGCTCGACCGGGTGGGGCTGGCCGATTTCGCCGACGCGTACCCGGCCCGCTGTTCGGGCGGTCAGCAGCAGCGCATCGCCATCGCCCGGGCTCTCGCCATGGACCCGGAGGTGATGCTCTTCGACGAGCCGACCTCCGCTCTGGACCCCGAAGTCGGGCTTGAGGTCCTCGCCGTGATGCGCGAACTGGCCGACGAGGGCATGACCATGATCGTGGTCACCCACGAGACCAACTTCGCCCGCGACGTGTCCGACAACCTCATCGTCATGGCCGATGGCAAGATCATCGAGCAGGGCGACCCCGCCCAGATCCTCTCCGATCCCGAACACGAGCGCACGAAGCTGTTTCTGCGCGCCGTGCTGGGCCGGTAGCGATGCAGCATCTGCAGGCGGTGCTTCTCGGCGTGCCGATGACCCTGCTGATCACGGTCGCCGCCGTGTCGATCGGAGCGATCCTGGGGCTGCCCCTCGTCGTGGGCCTGCGGTCCCGAACGGCCGTGGTGCGAATCCTCTGCCGCGGCATCGTGGATCTGCTGCGCGGGATACCCCCGATTCAAGTCCGCAAGCGCGAGGGGCGTGATGTCTGATCCCTTGGAGCATGAGGACGACCTGACCGAAGGCGCCCTGCCGGATACCGCGGAGCGCAGCCTGTTCGAGGCCCCCCCCATGGGCGAGCAGGAGCGTATGGTGGAAGCGATCCTTTTCGCC
>JAWOHA010000154.1:0-7915 GCA_046496385.1 Cryobacterium sp.
CGGGCGGCAGCTGCCGTCGAGGGGGGTGTGCCGGCCACGGATGGCGTCGTCGATGGCCCGGTAACCGGTGCAGCGGCAGAGGTTGCCCTTCATCAGGCGGGGCAGGTCGTGCAGGTCGTGCTCGGTGAGGGTCGACGCGGTCACGACCATTCCCGGCGTGCAGAACCCGCACTGGAACGCGGCGGCGTCGATGAAACGCTGCTGCACGGGGTGCAGTCGTGCGGGGGTGGGCGTGCCGTCGGCATCGATGCCCGCCGGGGTGCCGAGGCCGGCGGCGGTGGTGACGTCGGCGCCGTCGGCGCGGAACGCCGGGTAGATGCAGGAATGCACCGGGGTGCCGTTGACGAGCACGGAGCAGGCGCCGCAGTCGCCGGAATCGCAGCCCTTCTTCACCTCGAAGTGTTCCTGCTGGCGCAGGTAGGTGCGCAGGCTCTGCCCTGCCGCAGCGGGGGCGTCGACGGGGTCGCCGTTGATATGCAGTCTCATGCCGGGGCCTGTTCTGTCGTCGTGTCGGCCGGATTCTTCGGGCCCGTTTCGCCCGGTGGTGCCTGGAGCTCCCGGCGAATCTCCTCGCCGAGCAGCGCGCTCACGGCGCGGCGCCAGTCGGCGGCGCCGTGCGCATCGGTGAACCAGCAGTCGATGGCGGCGACGTCGGCAGCGAGGGCCGCTTCGCCGGGAACGCGGGGGTACCGCAGCTGCACCGGGCGCAGGGTGCCGCCGGTCACGGTGAGAACGAAACCGCCGTCGGTATCGAGTCGACCGACCAGCAGTGCTCCGGTGCGGCCGAGGGGCGACAGGGCGATCTGGCGATGCGCGGTGCGGGCCCCGAGGGCGGTGGCCGACACGTGAACCGAGCGGATGACATCGGTTGCCCCGAGCACATTGCTCATGTTTCCGGTGACGAACCGGGCGGCCGGCACCCGCTCGTCGCGGCCGTCTCCGCGCCAGATCAGCACGTCGGCGTCGAGGGCCACGGCGAGGGCGGTCATCGGGCCGGCGGGCAGGCTGGTGGCGAGGTTGCCGCCCACGGTGGCGACGTTCCAGACCTTGAACGAGGCGTAGAACGAGGTGCAGCACTGGTGGATGAGTGCGTGGGCTGTCCAGCCGGGCGCGGGCGGCAGTGCCGAGAGCGCCGCAACGGTACAGGTGGCGGCGATCTCAAGGTCGAAACCACCGGCTGGGGCCGGGGTCGCCACGAGGTCGGGCCAGTCGAAGGCTGCCAGGTCGACGAGGCCGGTGAGGTCTGCGCGCGGCGCGGCGAACAGTTCGGAGCCGCCGGCCAGGGGCGCCACGTGCGGGCCGAGGGCACGCAAGTCGTCGCGGTGGCGGGCTGCGGTGATGCGGGTCACGGTGCTGAGGTCCATGCTGTCCTCCGGCGGAAGCGAAAACGCGAGGCTGGTGACGCCGTGCGGGTGCCGGGGCATGCGCGCAGCGTCGATCAGGCCGGGCGTCGTTGGCTGCCTGCACTCCTCACAGACTAGCGGGCCGGATCGCTGCGCTGGTCGAAACCGGTGCCCCGCTGATCGAGGCTCGAGGAACGAGGCCCGAGGAACGAGGTCCTGGTTCCAAGATCAGGCGAGGTATTCCTCAGACAGGGCCTAGACGTCGATGGCGTGCACGAGGGATTCCTGAACCATGCCGAGCCAGTCGTAGAGCCCGCCGAGAAACTCCGCGTCGTCGCCGCGCAGCTGCGGCGTGCCGTCGGGCGAGACCTGCAGCCGCTCGCCGAGGGTCAGTCTCAGGTCGGTGAGGGTGCGCAACCAGGTGTGCGCGGCGGCGGCGGTGAGGGCGATCATGACGGCGGGCTGGTCGTCTTCGGGAACGGATGCCTCCGCATCCGTCTCGGTGATCGCTTCGAGGTCGTGCAGTTCCTGCCCTGCTGAGTCGAACCCGGGGGAGTCGAAGCCCGGTGCGTCGGCGAGGGTGCTGAGCACCGAGCGGGCGTTGCGCACCTTGGCGGCGAGCAGGTCTTCGCTCGTGAAGCGGCGAAACTCGGCGGCCGCGTCGGGGTCGTCGCGGTAGCCGTCGGGCAGCAGGCGCTGGAACGCGGGGTCGGTCACCGCGGCCTGCGGGTCGGTCGTGGCGGCCTCGAGCAGGTCGACGAGCTGGGTCGCGGCCAGCCGCAGCAGATCGATCTCGATGGCTTCGAAGTGCGCCGACACCACGATCGCGTCGGTGTCGGTCTCGGGAGGAACTCCGGCCGCAGAATCAGGCTCGCTCTGGAACGGCATCATGCGTTGTCCTGGGCGAGGGTGGACTGCAGGCCGAAGCCGTGCATGGCCGCAACGTGCCGTTCCATGGTCTCGCGGTTGCCGGTGGCGACCACGGCACGGCCATCGTTGTGCACCTGCAGCATCAGCCGTTCCGCCTCTTCGGCGCTCACCCCGAAATAGCTGCGGAAGACATACGACACGTAGGACATCAGGTTGATGGGGTCGTCCCAGACCAGGGTGATCCAGGGGCGGTCGAGGGAGACGGCCTCATGCAGGGCGAGTTCGGGGTGTTCAGCGATCCGTGGCACCATTAAATCTTGACACACCCGGGTGCCCACCGCACCCATACTCGGCCACGACCTCGCCGCAGGTGACTTGTTCACACCTTGTGCCCCACGCGTCACGGCCGCCGACAGAAGGAATACGCTGGGTTCATGACGAGTTCTGCAATCCCGACCATCCCTTCCCTCGCGGCGCCGTCCGGCGCCGCCCGGTCATTGACCGCAGGGGAGGTGGAACGCATCCGAAACGACTTTCCGGTGCTCACCCAACAGGTGAACGGGCACACACTCAACTACCTCGACTCCGGCGCCACCTCGCAGAACCCGATCAGCGTGATGGAGGCCGAACAGGAGTTCTACGAGCAGCGCAACGCCGCCGTGCACCGCGGCTCGCACACCCTCGCCGTCGGAGCGACCGAGGTCTACGAGTCGGCCCGTGAGAAGGTCGCCGCGTTCGTGGGCGCGGCCACCGACGAGATCGTCTGGACCAGCAACGCCACCGAAGCCATCAACCTGCTCACCTACTCCTTCTCGAACGCCTCCCTCGGCCTGGGCGGCCTCGACGCCCGCCGCTTCGCCCTCGCCGCCGGAGACGAGATCGTGGTCACCGAGCTTGAGCACCACGCCAATCTGATTCCCTGGCAGCAGCTGGCGCTGCGCACCGGGGCGACGCTGCGCTTCATCCCCGTGACGGATGCCGGCCTGCTCGACATGCCCGCGGCTCGCAGCATCGTGAACTCCCGCACCCGGGTGCTCGCCTTCACGCACGCTTCCAATGTCACCGGTGCCTTCGTCCCGGTCGCCGAGTTGGTGGCGCTGGCGCACGGGGTGGGCGCCCTCACCGTGCTCGACGCCTGCCAAACCGTGCCGCACCTTCCGGTGAACGTGGCCGCGCTCGGCGTGGACTTCGCCGTGTTCTCCGGCCACAAGATGCTCGGCCCCACCGGTATCGGCGCGCTCTACGGCCGTGCCGAACTGCTGGCCGCGATGCCGCCCTTTCTGACCGGCGGATCGATGATCACCACCGTGAACATGCAGGAGGCGGAGTTTCTGGAGCCGCCGCAACGCTTCGAGGCCGGCACCCAGCGCATCTCGCAGGCCATCGCCCTGGCAGCCGCCGTGGACTACCTCCACGAGACCGGCATGGGCCGCATTGCCGCGTGGGACGCCGAGCTCGGCCAGCGCCTCGTGCACGGGGTGCTGGAGATTCCCGGGGTGCGTCTGCTCGGTGCGGGCGCCGGAGTGGAGCGGCTCGGCCTGGTGAGCGTCGACGTGGCCGGCGTTCACGCGCACGATGTGGGCCAGTTCCTCGACGATGCCGGCATCGCCGTGCGCGTGGGGCACCACTGCGCCCAGCCGCTGCACCGCCGCCTCGGCGTCACGGCGAGCACCCGCGCCAGCACCTACCTGTACACGACCACCGACGAGGTCGACCACTTTCTGGCCGCGCTCCGCGAGGTCGGTCCGTTCTTCGGCACCACCGCGAGCACCAGTTCCAGCACCGCCACGAGCACCATCACGAGCACCGCCGGCGCACCCCAGGGAGGAATCCGATGAGCGACCTGCAAAGCCTGTACCAGCAGATTATTCTCGACCATGCCAAGTACCGGCACGGTGCGAGCAAAGAACCGCTGGGGCCCGACGACGAGCTCTGGGAGACAGACGACACCCACATCGGTGAGTCACACCAGGTCAACACGTCGTGCGGCGACGAGATCACGGTGCGGCTCTCGATCACCATCGACGAGGCCGGCTACGACGCCGTGGGCCTTGACCCGATCGGGCTGGAACTCGGAGTGATCAGCCCCGATGAGATGATCGCCGCGTTACGCGCGAACATGAGCATCAGCTGGCTCACCTGGCACGGTGACGGGTGCTCGATTTCGATGGCGTCGGCATCCGTCATGTACGACACCCTGATGGGTTTGCCGTTCAACGAGGCCGTGGCCCTGCTGGAGAGCTTTCGGGAGATGCTGCGCTCGCGCGGCACGATCGAGCCCGACGAAGAGGTGCTCGGCGACGCGGCGGCGTTCGGCGGCGTTTCGCGCTACCCGGCCCGGGTGAAGTGCGCCATGCTGCCCTGGGTCGCCTTCGAGGCCGCTCTCGCCGAAGCCCAGAAGTAGCCGACGTTCACAAAAAAGACGCTGCCCGGGGCCGCCTGAAGCGGCCCCGGTCGGCGCGGCGCGGTCAGTAGCTGCCGGCCGGCCCGGTCGCGTGCACGCCCGAGAGCAGTGCGGCGCTGCCCGAGACGCCGAGGCGGGTGGCTCCCGCGTCGATCATGGCGAGGGCGTCGTCGAAGCTGCGCACGCCACCGGATGCCTTCACCTCGGCCCGGTCGCCCACGGTGTGCTTCATGAGGCGCACGGCGTGCACGGTGGCCCCGCCGGTGGGGTGGAACCCGGTGGAGGTCTTGACGAAGTCGGTTCCGGCGGCGACGGCGGCCTGGCACACGGCCACGATCTCGTCGTCGGTGAGGGCGGCTGATTCGATGATCACCTTGAGCACGGCCGGCGCCGGAACGCTCGCCCGCACGGCCGCGATGTCGGCCTGCACTCGGTCGAACCGGCCGGCCTTGGCGGCGCCGATGTCGATGACCATGTCGATCTCGTCGGCACCCTGCTCGACGGCGAGGGCGGCTTCGGCGGCTTTGATCGCGCTGTGGTGCTTGCCGCTGGGAAAACCACAGACGACGGCGACCTTGAGGTCGGCGCCGGCGGGGATGCTCAGCGGCAGCATCGACGGCGAGACGCACACCGAGTAGGTGCCGAGCGCGACGGCCTCGGTGATGAGGGCGGCCACGTCGGCGGCGGTGGCCTCCGGCTTGAGCAGGGTGTGGTCGATGTGGCGGGCGACGCCGGCGGCGTCGGTGGGGAGCTGGGTCATGGGTCGTGTCCTTCGGTCAGGTGCGAGCGGTACTGAAAAAGCGCGGTATTGAAAAAGCGCGGTGTGACTTGGCCCGGTGTGGATGTGGATGCCGCGGAGCTGCATGACCTCGGGGCCGCTGCCCGCTGCGCCGAACTCCGCAACGCCGACCACCACAACGCCGCACTCCTCAACGCCGACGACACGACCGTTCAGGCCCACCCAGCGGTACCACGCGTCACCCCGCCCCGCCTCCACGGCGACGCGAGCGCACAGTGCTGCCGGGAGCACGCCTTCGCGGTACTCAATGCTCTGTTCAGTGAACCACTCTACGCAGGCTAGCGACACGACACGCACGGCGATTCCTTGGTCCGCGAGTCGAATGCCGGCCATCGCGTGTTCCCGAATGCCGAAGCGGATGAATTCCCCGGCGCCGGGTCACGTCGAGCGCGGCGAGGTCGCTCAAGGTGAGCTCGTAGCCGGTGAGGAACAGCTGGGTGCAGAGCAGCAGGCTGGCGTGACCGGCCGAGACAATGCAGCGACCCCGGCCGGACCAGTCGGGGTGGGCGGACCAGTCGGGGTGGGCGGGCCAGTCAGTGTGGGCGGGCCAGTCGGGGTGGGCGGGGGAGTGCCGGAGCACCCGGGCGAACAACACATGGGACAATGACGCCAATGCCAGGGCAGTGCCGCCGTGTCCCTGGCCTTTGGCCTGCACCCCGTGCGCGGCGTCGAGTGCGGTCTGCGTCGTCGTTGACGGGGAATTCGTTGTTTCGGTAGTCGTGCGAGATACTTTAGTATACAAATGTACTTAAGTCACAAAGGTGATGGACGGTGCGGGCAGCCTCGGCAGCGCCACGAGTCCGTCATTCACGGCTACAGAAAAAGGAATCTCATGGCACATACGTTGTCCACCGGTTCGGGTGTGGTGCTGGACCTCATCCGTTCCGGCCGAGCCACCACTCGCAGCGACCTGATCGAGCAGCTCGGCTGGTCGCGCATCACGCTGGCCCGGCGTCTCGACGAACTGCTGCTGGCGTCCATCGTGGTCAGCGTCGGGCAACTCGATTCTCGCGGCGGACGCCCGCCCGAGGAATTCGCTGTCAACCCGCACGCGGGGCTGCTGCTGGCCGTCGACATCGGCGGCTCGCACACCCAACTGGCCATCACCGACCTGGTCTCCACCGTCCTCAGTCAGAGCGAGGCCGACATCGGCCTGAGCGAGGGGCCCGCCGAGATCTTCGACTGGGCCGGCCAGGTCTTCGACCACATGCTCGCGCGGCTGGGCAAGACCCGCGCCGACGTGGTCGGCATCGGCGTGGGGGTACCCGGCCCGGTCGACCTCGTCACGGGCAGGCTCGCCGTCCCTCAGGTCGACGCGCAGTGGAACGGCGTTCTCGTGAAGGACTACTTCGCGGGACGATTCGACCATGCCGTCTTCGCCGTGGACCGTGACGTGAACATCATGGCTATCGCTGAGGCCCGGCGGGGCTGGAGCGAGTTTCGGGATATCGCCGTGCTGAAGGCCGGCATCGGCATCGGGCTCGCGTTCGTGCTGGACGGTGCGATCTATCACGGTTCCCGGGGTGGGGCGGGAGACCTCAGCCAGGTGAGCGCGGGGGGTGCGCGCACCGCGCGGCTGGAGACGATTGCCAGCGGGGCGGTGATCCGCCGAGAACTGCAGCGCCGCGGCTACCGGGTGCGCACGAGCAACGACATCGTGTGCCTCGCGCAACAGGGTGACTCGGAGGCGCTCCGGCTGCTCGGTGAAACGGGTACGGCTGTGGGGCACAGCCTGGCGCACGTGGTGGGGCTGCTGAACCCGCAGGCCGTCGTGGTCGGCGGCAATCTGGCCCAGGCCGGCGAACCGTTCCTGGGGGCCATCCGCGACGCCATCTTCTCCGGCGCCCGTGATTTCGCGCTGCAGGGCCTGGTCGTGGAGAAGTCGCGACTCGGTCATATCGCCGGCGTGACGGGGGCGTCCCTCATTGCGCAAGACGCCTTGTTCGAGGCCGATCGCATCAGCCGGCTCACGCGCGGTGGCGCCGCCAGGGTCCCCCTGCGCAGCACCTGACCGTCGTTCGACCGGGTCGCGCGCACCGAGGCGGGAGCGGTCGGCCCGGTTATTCCCGGGCGGCATGTCGAAGAACTTTGGTGCACTTGTAGACAAAAGGTCGTTTAGGCTTATACAGTCATCCCAGTCGGCCTTGCAGTATCGGGTCGGCTCGATCACCAACAAAGGAGCTCATTCGTGGCATTCAATCTGGTCGACGCACTGTCGTCGATCGCGACGCAAGCGGATGCAGCCGACTGGCGTGCCGCCATCCGTCTGGCCGGCGATGGACTCGTCGCCGGTGGAGCCACCACCGGTACCTACACCGACGAGATGATCGAGGCCGTCGAGAAGCACGGACCGTACATCGTCATCGCGCCGGGTATCGCGCTGGCACACTCCCGACCGTCACCGGCCGTGCTCACCGGCGGACTCAGCTGGGTCAGCCTCGCCACACCGGTGGAGTTCGGCAATGCGGCCAACGACCCGGTCACCCTCGTGATCGGCCT
>JAWOHA010000171.1:0-6018 GCA_046496385.1 Cryobacterium sp.
CTTGCGTGGGCCGCCCGTGACGCTTTCGAAGTCGACTCACGGGGTCTCGATCAGCGGGGTGGGGCGTTCCGCTGATCGAGGCGCGACGAAGGAGCGATCGAGATCTGGTGGGCCGGTCTCGGGCCGGTCTCGGGCCTGTTCGGCGGCAGCGGATCAGGGCAGCGGGCGCACGGTGAGCACCTGCTCGGCGCGGCCGATGGGGCCGGCCTCGTCGTGCAGCACGGTGCTCGTGAGCCCGTGGCCGGCAGGTCCGAAGGTGACGGTGGTGTCCAACCCCACCCAGGTGCCGGTCGGCTGTCGGTGCAGGTGGATGGTGAGGTCGAGGTTGGGGAACATCCATTCCGTGGGCGACTCGCGCACAGCAACCCCGTTGGCCGCGTCGACCAGGGCGATGAACGAGGCGTGCGGGGTGCTGGGCTGCCCCGCGACGAGCGCGACATTCGAGCTGAGCCAGGCGCTGGTGCGGCCGGGCTGTGGGGGCGCCAGGGTGCGTGCTTCGAGAGACCCGACGAAACCGCCCGGCCAGATGTCAGACATCGACCACGGTTCGGCCATTCCGGGCGAGGGCAGCGGAGCCGACTCCCCGCCGGCGACCGCTGAGGTGTCCGCCGTGGCGATGTACCACGCACGGGCCAGCACCGCGGCGCGACCGGCGATGCTCACGGTCGCCTCAACCAACTCGATAGTGCGGCCGGGGCGAATGGTCTGCACCTGGATCTCGCAGACATCCGCCGCGAGAAAACCGAGGATGTCAAAGCTGATGCGCCCGAGCTCCTTAGCACCGGCAGCACCGGCAGCACCGTCGAAACCTCGATGCCGATCCATGGCGTGCACGATCAGTCCGGCCAGTGGGCTGAAATGAATCTCATCGGCCTGCCAGGCCCCGCCGGCACGCACGGTCGGGCGGTACTGTCCCGGGGCGACCGGCTCAAAGTAGGCATCCATCAGCGGGTGTGCTCCAATGCGTGAAAAAGGCCGGATCGTGAACGAAAACAAGTGCTGTAGAAACAATCTCATGCCACGGATGCCCTTCGTACGGGTACTGTCAGAGTCATGACCGGTGGAAGCGCACTCGACTGTTCGGCCAAGCGACGCGACGGCAATAGGCCACCCCGGAATGATTGACCACACGATTGTCGGATGGGACGGCAGCGCCCAGGCGGATCTGGCTGTGGAGTGGGCCACCCAACACGTCACCGGGCGAACCGACAGCCTGAGAATCGTTCGCACCGTCGATGACACCGCGCTGTATTCCGACGAAACGGAGGCGCGGTGGGCTGTTGACGTGGCCACTTTTGCCGTGGCGGAACTGGCCGCCCGCGTGCGCCTCGCGCATCCGCAGCTGGCCGTGACGACCGTGGTCACCCGAGGTGAGCCGGGAGACGTACTCGCCGAGATGTCTGAGCCGAATTCGCTGCTCGTCGTGGGAAGCGAAGACGGTCACCCCTCGGACGACTGGTACAGCGCGCGGCTCGGGGTGCGGTTGGCCGCCGCGGCCCGCGGTGCGGTCGCCATCATTCCCATGGGTGACGGCCTCGATCGTCACGGTGTGCTCGTCGGTGTCGACGAGAGTGACGCGGCGCTGTCCCAATGCTTCTTCGCTGCGGAACTGGCCAGCCGGTACAACGAGTCGCTGCATGCGGTTCGTGCCTGCTCGAAGTATCTGACCCCTGCGTCGTCAACCGTCGAAGGCCCCGACACGGCGGATCGGGCGGCGCTGGATGCTTTTCTGGCCCCGGTGGCGCAGGCTTTTCCGGCGGTGCACATCGTGGCCCATGTCGAGTATCGTTCACCGGTCACGGCGCTGCTGGACCGCGCCGGCCGGGCGGCGTTCGTCGTCGTGGGCGCTCGCCGCCCCGGGACGGTTCGGCGCCTGTTGCTGGGCTCGGTCAGTCGGGCTCTTGTGACCAACGCCCGGTGTCCCGTTGTCGTCGTCACGCCGCAGACGGAGCCGGGGTCATGACCCACGTGCCGCACAAGGCCCTGCTCCCGGCCTCACCGACCGTCGTCGCCTGGAACGGGTCGCCGCAGTCCCGGGCAGCCCTGCTCTGGGCCCTCGAACGTGAGCGTGCCGGTCAGGGCGCTCTGACGCTCCTCGCCGTGATCGACGAGGCTTTTCGCAGTTGCGGTGCGGCAGCCATGGCGGAGCTGGCCCTGATCGCCCGGAGCGCGCTGAGCGCGGAGATCGCCTGGGCGCGGCAGGCCGCCCCTACGGTGACCGTCACCGCGCAGGTCTTGACGGGCGATCCGAAGGAGCAGATTCTCCTGCACTGCCCACCGGGAGCACTGCTCGTCGTGGGGCATCGGGAGCCCGGCACACCCGGTGAGCGCGGGTCGCTGGCCGCGCAGCTGTCAGCGTTGGCGGCGGTCCCCGTCGTTCTCGTCGCGGCGCCACCGGAGACGGAGCACACCGACGTGGTTGTCGGCGTAGACGGATCGCAGGCCTCGAGGCAGGCCTGCCTGGTCGCCGCCGCGGAAGCCCGCTTACGTCAGTCTGCGGTGCGCCTCGTGCATGCCTGGCCGGGAGTGGTGGACGGCGTGCTGGAGGCCGATGGTCAGGGTCACGCGGAGCATCGTGCCCTGCTGAACGCTGAGGTGAACACGATCAGGGAGGCGTTTCTGGGCCTGACGGTTCACGGCGTTCTGGAATCAGGGTCGGCGACCGGGGTGTTGCAGAGGCACGCCCACGACGCGGCGGCGCTGGTGGTGGGCTCTCGGGGGCACGGCCCCGTCAAGAGGCTCCTGCTGGGCTCGGTCAGCCGTGCCCTGGTGCTGCGTGTCGATTGTCCGCTGATCATCGTCAAGGCCGACCCGGCCTGAGACGGCGGCGGCGCGTGACTGTGACCCGCCCGCGCTACGCGAGTTCGAGGGCGAAGTGCAGAAACGACGTCGGGGTGCCGGTGTGCGTGAGGTGCAGCTCATGCATGGCTCGGGTGCAGGCGATGTAGAGCATGCTGCGGTCGATGTCGGTGGCATAGGTGGCGTCATCGACGAACGGTACGATCACGACGTCGAACTCCAGTCCCTTGGCGATGTGGGCCGAGGTGATGATGATGCCGCCGGTGAAGGTCTTGCTGTCGTAGTCGAGCAGGGTGAGGTCGATGCCCTCGGCGGCCACGGCGTGATAGAGCTGCTTCGCCTGAGCGAGGGTCTTGCACACGATCCCGAGTGACCGATAGTCGCCCTGCTCGTGGTCGGCGATGAGTTCGAGTACCCGGGCGGTCTCGTGCTGCGCCGTGTCGCAGGCGAACAGCCGCGGCGCCTGCCCGTGGCGTTCAATGGGCACGAGCTTGTCGTTGCGGGAGATGTTCTGCGCGAACTCGGTGATCTCGGTTGTCGAGCGGTAGCTCTTGCACAGCTCGAGGCGGTCGGCTTCGGGAAAGATGCTGAAAATCGTGTCGAGGTTCGACGAGCTGAACGGGTTCACCGACTGGTTGGAATCACCCAGAATCGTCATGTTGCAGGCGAACAGCCTGCGCAGCACCGCGTATTGAATGGGGGTGTAGTCCTGCATCTCGTCGACGAGCAGGTGACGGATGTCTTCGTATCCGTCATGGCGTGCCGTCGTGATGATCGTGTAGATCAGCGGTGCCACGTCTGAGTGCTCGATGCGCTTGCGGTCGAACATCTTGAACTGGCCCCGACGCGATGGCTCATCGAAAAACGCCCGGTACAGTGCCAGCGCGTCTTTGAAGGGGAACATCGCCCGAACCTGTTTGCGAACACCGGCCGAGTCGGCGGTGCTCCACATGCCGTCCCTGTCGAGCACGCGCTGCTTCATCAGGTGGATCGCGCTGTCGGCAACTCGATCCAGTCGAGTGAAAATGGGGGAGTTTCGCCCGCTCGCGTAGGTTTCCGTGACCCAGTCGGCGGTCACCCGCTCGGAATGCTGCAGAATCCCATCGGGCGTGAAGTCCGCTGCCCGGGCGGCGATCCATTCGTTCAGCGCCTCGACGAACTCCGGGGTGGCCTTGGCGCGCATGCGATCGGCGGCAGCACGGTCGACGTTGTCGAGGAGCCCGCTGACCTGCTCGCTGAAGGTCTGGTGCTGCACGACCTTGGCGAGAAAACGCGCGGCGATGCGGTCCAGGTCGATCTCCGCGACCTGCTCCTCGCCCAGCTCGGGCAGAACGTCGGCGATGTAGTCGGCGAACACCTTGTTCGGGGAGAGGATCATGACGTTGCTGGAGGACAGCGTGTCTTTGAACCGGTAGAGCAGAAAAGCCAACCGGTGCAGCGCGATGGAGGTTTTTCCGGAGCCCGCCACGCCCTGCAGAATGAGCACACTGGCCGTCTCGTTGCGGATCACCGCGTTCTGCTCACGCTGGATCGTGGCGACGATGTTGCGCATCTTGTCATCGGCCGACTCGCTGAGCTCGCGCTGCAGTACCTCGTCACCGATATTGATCGAGCTTTCGAGCGAATACTGCAGCAGTCCACCCTCGATCTTGTACTGGCGCTTACCCACGATCTCGCCTTCGGCGACGCCCTCGGGAGCCTCGAACGAGGCCGCTCCCGTCTCGTAGTCGTAGTAGAGGCTCGACACCGGCGCGCGCCAGTCGTGCACGCGGAGGTTCTGCGTCTCGGGGTCCCAGAAACCGTGCACGCCGATGTAATAGGGGTGCGCCTCGGCCGTGTCGGCGTGCCGAAAGTCGACGCGACCGAAGTACGGCGAGTTTCTCAGCCGCTCGAGAGAATCGCGGTTCTTGACCGCGTAACCGCCGACTTCAATGGTGGTGGAGACCTCCATGCGCATGTTCGCCTTCTCGGCGTGATCCATATCGCGCTGGTGCTCCCACATCTGGCGCTTCTGTTCGACGATCGAAAGTTCTGTGCGGTCGATCGAGTCGAGCATGCTCGCGTGTGCCTCGTGCAGAAGCTCAAGCGTTTTCGCGAGGTAGCGCTGTTCGGCCGCTTCGTCTGCGGTGGGGGCGTCTGTCATGGGTTTCTCCTGCTGCGGTACCCGGGAGCCGCGCATTGCAGCAGGGCTGTGCGCGGCGTCGTGGGGCGTTCGAGGTGGGCGAAAAGACGCCACAACTCTACCCTAACGTGTGTGTTAGGTCAGCGTCACGGTCGGTCGCACGCAGCGTTGGTGGCGGCAGCGAGACGACACCTAGCCCTGGCGCGGGTTGTCAGTGCGAAAGGCGCGCTGGTCGGCGGGCAGCCGCCGTACCGACCAGCCGACCACCACGGCGACGAGCACCATGGCGGCCACGCCGAGTCCGGAGTAGCCGGCGAGGGTCAGGATCGGGCCGGCCACGGCGCCGCCCAGAGCGCCGGCGCCGTTCATCGACAAGTCGGAGAAGCCCTGCAGGGCCGCACGGTCGTGTACCTGCACGGCTTCGGCCACCAGCGCCGAGCCGGCGACGACGGATGCCGACCAGCCCAGGCCGAGCAGAATCAGACTCACCGTCATCGGGGTCTGCGACCCGTCGCCGAGCGCGTTGACGGTCAGGGACGCGAGGAGCATGGCCTGGCCGCCGAGGATCACCGGAACCCGGCCGATATGGTCGGACAGGGCGCCGAAAACGGGGGAGAGGGCGTACATGCCCGCCACATGCAGGCTGATCGTGAGCCCGACGATGCTGAGCGAGGCGCCGTGGTCGCGCAGGTGCACCGGTGCCATCGACATGAGCGCCACCATGGTGGCGTGGCTCAGGGCGATGGAGACCACGGCGTACCGGGCCAGAGGGGTGCTGCGCACAATGGCGAGTCCGCCCCGTGCGCGGGGCGCCGCAACCAGAGTCGCGCGCCCGGCCAGGGCGGTCAGCAGCGGATCGGGGCGGAGCCCGACAGAGTAAACCGCCGCAGCGGCCAGCGTCGCGAGCAGAGAGAAGACGAAGGCCCCGGTCATCGGCGGGATGCCGAGGGCAGAGCCGACGACTTCACCCGGGCCGAACAGGTTCGGGCCGAGTACGGCGCCGAGGGTCGTCGACCAGACGACCACAGACAGGTCTCGGCCCCGAAACTTGGGGCTGGCCAGGTCAGTGGCGGCGAAGCGGGCCTGCAGGTTCGTCG
>JAWOHA010000057.1:0-5375 GCA_046496385.1 Cryobacterium sp.
GTGCGCCTTGATCTGGTCGAAGTCGGTGGTGTCGCCGAAGCCGGGGGTCTGGAACAGGTCGCGGGCGTAGGCCCAGAGCACGGGCATCTCGCTGAGCTTGTTGCGGTTGCACTTGAAGTGCCCGTGGTACACCGCATCGAACCGGGCCAGCGTGGTGAACAGGCGCACATCGGCCTCGGTGATGGTGTCACCGACGAGAAAACGCTGAGTGCTCAGGCGTTCTTCGAGCCAGTCCAGGCGGGCGAACAGGGTGTCGTAGGCGCGCTCGTAGCTCTTCTGGCTGCCGGCGAAGCCGCACTTGTACACGCCGTTGTTCACATCGTGAAAGATGAGTTCGGCTACCTCGTCGATCTCGGCGCGCAGGGCCTCGGGGTACAGGTCAGGGGCTCCGGCGCGGTGATACTGCACCCATTCGCTCTCGAGGTCGAGGGTGATCTGCGGAAAGTTGTTGGTGACGACCTTGCCGGTGGGCACATCGACGATGACGGGCACGGTGATGCCGCGCGGGTAGTCCGGAAACCGGGCGAAGTAGGCCAGCTGAATGCGGTCGATGCCCAGCACCGGGTCGACACCGCCCTCGTCGAGGTCGAACGTCCAGCTGTTCTTGTCGTGGGTGGGGCCGGGCAGTCCCAGCGAGATGACGCCCTCCAGCCCGAGCAGCCGGCGCACGATGGCGGTGCGGTTGGCCCACGGGCAGGCCCGTGCCGCCACGAGCCGGTACCGGCCGGCTTCGACGGGCCAGCCGTCTCGACCGTCCCGGGTGATGCGGTCTTCGATGTAGTTGGTGTCGCGGTCGAAAGCTTGGCCGGGCTCGATGTAGCTGGGGGTGAGGTTGTCCATGGTCTAACGCTATAGCGTCACCGGGGTGCCCGTGCCGTGCCGCCTGACCTGGGGCTACTGAATCTGCTCGGCGAGTTCCGCGTCGGAGCGGGCATCGACGATGCCCCACATCATGTGGGTCGGCCCGCTGCCGTCGACCCGCGGTTCTGCCGGCCGGGAGGCCCAGCGGTTGGCGACTGCCGCCGCGCCGAGCGCGGTGAGCGAGTCGGCGATGATGCGGTGCCGCAGTTTGCCGGCGACGACCCGGCCGTCGGCGGCCAGCCGCCAACCTCGTTTGTTCGCGATCACCTGCCCGATTTCGTCGTCGTTGAGTCGACGCGAAAAGCTGCGTTCGGGAGGGCTGATGTCGGTGAGCTTCATGGCTTCACTGTACCGAGTCCAGAAGGTGATGAATGGGCCACCCGGTGGCGTCGCCGAGGCCCTGCAGCAGGGCCTCCGCCGCGGCTCGGGCGTCGGCCGCGCTGCGCGGGTCGAACACGTCAATGGCCAGCGGAGGGGCCTCGCCGAACTTGGGCACCTCCACCGTCACCCGCCCGCCGCCGGGCAAAGACACGTACGGGTGCGCAGCCGCGCCGCGAACCGGGCTGCCCAGTACTCGGGAGATGGCGCTCAGGGCGTCCGGCTTGGTCACGGCCGCTGCCACAATGATCGTTGACTGGTGTTCCATGTTGTCCTCCGTCGGGCCCGGTACTCATGACCCTAGTGCCGCCGCCGCCTCAGCCGGTCAGCACATCCATGGCCGCGGTCACGCTCGACCCCACGGCCGACAGCACGATCCCGGCTGCCGTGACGATCCAGGCCATCTTCTTGTTCGCCTCAAACCCCGACAGGGGCAGGCCCTGCTTGTCACGCTGGGAGCCGGCCAGAACGAGAATCACATCGATGAGCCACCACAGGCCGAAACCACCGAGCGTGACCAATTTGAGCAGACCGGTGCCGACTTTGCCGAGGTAGAACCGGTCTACGGCCAGAAAACCCAGCAGCCAGGCAAACAGCCAGGTGGCCACGAAGGAGCGGTCCGAGACCGGCGCGTACCCAGCCGATGCCGGGTACGGCGGGTGGGTGGCGGCCAGATGGCGCTGCGAGCGGTCGGCATTGTTCGGGCTCATCGGGCATCTCCTGTTCGGGTCGGCGCCGAGGCCTATGCCACACCATGGCCGCGACGAGAAACGTTGCCCCTATTCTGTCTACTCGGCCCGCGGCTGTCGACCCTGCCGACGGGCTTTCTGTGCCGGTCGGGGCGTCAGTGCCGGTCGGGGCGTCAGCGCCGGGCGTCAGCCGGGGCAGCGGTCATCACCGAGCTCAGCAGCAGGCTCGTCTCGCTGTTGAGCACGCCGTCGAGAGACCGCACTTCGCCCAGCAGACGGTCGAAGTCCGCCAGTGACGCCGTACGCAGCTCGGCCACGAGGTCCCAGCCCCCGTTGGTCGTGTGCAGGTGTGTCACCTCGGCGAAACCGCGCAGGGAATCGATAACCCGGGTGGTGGCCCGGCCCTGCACTTCGATGAGGGTGATCGCCCGTATCGAGCCCGGGTCGCGGTCCTCACGAATGCGCACGCCGAAACCCACGATGGTTCCCGAATCCGTGAGGCGTTTCAATCGACTGTTGATGGTCGACCGGGTCACACCCAGGTCGCGGGCGAGGCTCGCGACCGGCTCGCGGCCGTTCACCCGCAGGGCCGACAACAGACGGCGGTCGAGGTCATCCAAGGGAACCATGCCGGCACTCCAATAGTCATTGCGTGTACTTGTACTGTACACATTGTATGCATAGCTGCACAGAATGACGCACTAGTGATCTGGCAGGTGCATATCGGTGTTCCTTAGGCTGATATCGGTCGTTCCGGCCGCTAGTGAATCAGGCCGTTAGTGAATCAGGTCGCTTTTTGAAAGGGGACGCACATGGTGCGCTTTGTTGACGTGGGAAACATCACCCGTTGGGCGGCCGAGACCGGGGTCGAGAAGATTCTGACCGAACTCGTGGAGTATCTCGAGCAGGACTTTCGGCGATGGAATTCGTTTGACAAGACCCCGCGTATCGCCAGTCATTCCCCGCTCGGCGTGATCGAATTGATGCCCGCCAGCGACGGTGAAACCTACGGGTTCAAGTACGTCAACGGGCATCCGAACAATCCTGCACGCGGCCTGCAGACCGTCACCGCCTTCGGGGTGCTGGCCGACGTGCAGAGCGGCTATCCCACCTTCTGGTCTGAAATGACGGTGCTCACGGCACTGCGCACCGCGGCGACATCGGCCATGGTCGCTCGGGCACTGGCCCGCCGGAACTCCGAGAGCATGGCCCTGATCGGCGCCGGCACACAGTCCGAATTCCAGGCCCTCGCCATGCGCGGTGTGCTCGGCGTCAACCGGTTGCGCGTCTGGGACACCGACCCCGCCGCGCTGACCAAATTCGTGCGCAACCTCGAACCGCTCGGCTTCGAGATCACCGTGGCCACCGGGGCTGCCGACGCTGTGCTCGGCGCCGACATCATCACCACCTGCACCGCCGACAAGGCCAACGCCACCGTACTCACCGACGCAATGGTCCTGCCCGGCGTGCACATCAATGCGATCGGCGGTGACTGCCCCGGAAAAACCGAACTCGAAGCCGATATTCTGCGCCGGGCCACGGTCTTCGTGGAGTTCCCCGAACAGACCCGGATCGAGGGCGAAATCCAGCAGATGGCCCCCGACTTTCCGGTGACCGAATTCTGGCAGGTGCTCACCGGCCAGGCGGCGGGGCGGGTGGAGAACCGTCAGATCACCGTGTTCGACTCGGTGGGCTTTGCCATTGAGGACTTCTCGGCACTGCGGTATCTGCGCGATGCGGTCGATCAGACGTCGTTCTACACGGACATCGACCTGATCGCCAACCCCGACGACCCCAAGGACCTGTTCGGGTTGGTCGCGTCTCGCGTGCCCGTGCTCAGCTGACCGGCGAGCTGGTCTGAGCATGGCCGTGCAGGCTCCCGGCGCCGTCATTCTGATTCGGCCGCGCTGCTTCTCTCCCAACCCTGAAACCAGCGCGGACAACGCCTTTCAATCGTGCGACACCAGCGTCAGCGCCACCGACCTGGCCGGGGCGGCCTACCGCGAAGTCAGCGCTGCCGCCGCGGTGCTGCAGCAACACGGCGTCGACGTGCACCTCTTCGACGATGACGCTCCAGGCCGGCCCGACAGCGTCTTTCCCAACAACTGGATCTCCACCCACGCCGGCGGCCACGTGGCTTTGTATCCGATGCACGCCCCCAGCCGGCGCACCGAGCGGCGCTCCGACGTCGTCGAGATGCTCAAGGCCCGGTATCGGGTGCAGGACGTGGTGGACTACTCCGGCCTCGAGCTCGACGACATCTACCTTGAGGGCACCGGCGCCATGGTGCTCGACCACGCGGCCCGGGTCGCCTACGTGGCCCGGTCGCGGCGGGCCGACCCGCTGGCCCTGGAACGGTTCTGCACCCATTTCGGGTTCGAACCCCTGGTCTTCGATGCCGCAGATGCCGCGGGCCGGCCGATCTACCACACCAACGTGATGATGACCATCGCCACCGACTTCGCATTGATCGGCCTCAGCCTGATCTCATCCCCGGCGCGACGCGATCATGTGGTGGAACGCCTGCAGGCTCAGGGCCGTGAGGTGCTCGACCTGAGCCTCCACCAGATTCACCAGTTTGCGGGCAACGCCATCGAACTGCAGGGCGGCCGTGGCCGGGTGCTCGCACTGTCGACGCGGGCACTGGAGAGCCTGCGCCCCGAACAGATCCGGGTGATCGAGCGGTCCTGCACGATCGTGCCGCTCCGCGTGCCCACGATTGAACTCGCCGGTGGCTCAGTGCGGTGCATGCTCGCTGGGATCCACTTGGAACCGAGACCCGCCGCCGGGCCGGCAGCCTCCCGCAGCGGGACATGACGGGGCGCTCATGGTCGAGCTCTCACGCTCAACGAACAAACTGACCAGAACGGCTCAGACCCCGCGCCCTCGCCGGTCGGGCGCCCTCGCCGGTCGAGGCCCGACCCCTCGCCGGTCGAGACCACGTGAGCCGACTTCTGAACCCAGCTCTGAGAAAAAGTCCTACGGGGTCTCGATCGCTCCTGCGTCGCGCCTCGACCAGCGGGAAGGGCGCGCCTCGCCGGTCGGGCGCCCTCGCCGGTCGACGCCCGACCCCCCTCGCCGGTCGACGCCCGAGCGCCCTCGCTGGTCGAGGCCCGAGCTTGCGAGGGATCGACGCTTCTATGGTCAAAGTCAAGCCGATGAGCCCAATTTCGCTGAATTAGCCCAGGACTGACTTGTCGTGGTTGTGGGCGCGCCGGAGTGGTGGGGTCGCTGTCGAAGACAGCCCCGCCACCGGGGTGTGGTGCGGTTTAGGCGGCGTTGCTCTCCAGTACTCGGAAGAGGTGGCGGATGATGTAGCGCTTGAGGAGGCGCTGGATCTCGCGGCGACGGCCTGCGCGTCGAATACGCCGACGGCTTCGGCCTCGCGCGCCCGTCGAACACCACGCCGGTGATCGTGCTGCGCTTCGAGGCCGACAACGCCGAGGC
>JAWOHA010000011.1:0-3236 GCA_046496385.1 Cryobacterium sp.
GAGCTGGTCACCGGCACGTTGAACGTCGCCCCGCCACGGGTGTTCTGCCAGGTCTGGAACACGCCGGCGTCGTTGAGCCGCACCCCGTACACGCGGAGGTTGAGGTTGGGCGCGAAGGCGTCGACGGTTCCGGGATCGCTGGTGTTGAAGAACGCAAAGCCCGAGGGCGTGACGTTCACCGTCAGCGTCCCCGACGTGTAGCCAGGCGCGGTGACGGTCACCGTCGCCGTGCCGAGCGCCGTGCCCTGCACGTAGATTGTGCGGTTGCTGATGTCGTTCACCCCGGAGACCACCAGCGTGGTCGCGCCCACGGCCGCCGGATCGCTCGCCAGCAGCACGCCCGCGCCCGCGGTCACCGTGAGCGTGATGTCCGTCGGCGTGAGAGGTGCGTTCTGCAGGCGGACGGTGAGGCTCTCCTGCAGGTCACGGCCCACCGAGACCGTGGAGGTCGTGGCGCCGTTTATCAACACCGATCCCAGTGAGAACACCGAGATCGGCTTGGTCACCTCGGCCACGCCCGGGGCACTGGCACGGATCGTGGTCGAGCCCACGCCCGCGCCGGTGACCGGCACCTGGACCAGGGTCTGCCCGGCCGGGAAGATGATGGTCGCAGGAACGCTCGCGACCGCCGCATCGTCACTCGAGAGATTCACCGTGAACCCGCCCGTGACTGCCGGCGCGGACAGCGACAGCGCGACGTTCTGCGTCGTGCCCGCCGTCACGGTGATCGTCGGCGGCGCTGGCTGGAATGCAAGCGTCAGCGCGACGGCCACCGCGCGCGTCTCGGGCGCGAAGCTGGCCGCCGTAGCGGTTACCGTCGTCGCACCCAAAGCCACGCCCGTCACCTGCGGATTTACCGGCGGCAACACCTGACCGTTCGGGATGGTCACCGTCGCCGGGCTGATCGTGGCGATCGTCGGATCTGCCGTGCTGAGCGAGATCACCACGTCGCCCACCGCGGGCGTCGAGAGGCTGATCGGCAAGCTCGCCGACTGACCGGGCCCGACCGTCGGCACAACGCCGATGTTCACGGTCTGGTTCGACACCGACACGCCGACCGTCGCCGGCGTGTAGCCGGTCGCCGTGGCGTCGATGTTCGCCACACCGAGCGAGACGCCCGTCACCGTGAAGGCGGCCGAGTTGCCGCCGGCGGCGATGAACACGCTCGCCGGCGCGACGGTCGCGACCCCGGTGGCGCTGCTCGCGAGATTGACCGTGACGCCGCCGGCCGGGGCGGCTACGGCGAGCGTGACGGTTCCCGCAACGCTCCGACCGACGCCGACGATCGGACTACCGACCGACACCGCAAGGCTGCGCAGCGACACCGTGACGTTCGCGTTCGCGGCCGTGTAGCCCGCCGCGGTCGCGGTGACCTGGGCCGTGCCGGCGATCGCACCGGCCGTCACCTGGAACACCGCGCTCAGCGCGCCCGCGGCCACCGTGACCGAGGCCGGGACGGTCACGACGTCCGTGTCATCGCTCGCGAGCGTCACCACCACGCCGCCCGCGCCGGCGGGCGCCGGCAGGCTGGCCGTGAGGTTGCCCGTCGCACCCACCAGCAGCGACTGGTTTGCGGGCGCCAGCGTCAGCGTCGGCGAGTCGTCGTTCAGGATCGTGCCGGTGCCACGCCCAACGGCGATGGTCGCGTTGACGGGGCTCGACAGGTCCACGAAGAACGTCTCGTTCGGCTCGACGTCGGTGTCGCCGTTCACGAGCACCGTGATGGTCTGCGAGCCCGCGCTGCCCGCGGGGAACGTGAGCGTACCGCTCGCCGCGACGAAGTCGGAGCCCGCGGTCGCGGTGCCGCTGGCGGTGGCGTAGTTCACCGTCACCACGCGGTCGATGGCACCCGAGAGCGTCACCGTGAACACGGCATCCGTGGTGCCGGCGTCACCCTCGAGCACCGACACGTTGTCGATGCGGAGCGTGGGCAGGGCCGCGACGGTGATCGCGACGTCATCGGGCGCGCTGTCGAGCGAGCCGTCGTTGACCACGAGGCGCAGCACGTACAGGCCGGTGGCGGAGACGGTGATGGTCGGGTTCGCCACCGTCGTCGACGGCGAGAACCCGACCGCAACGCCGGGCGGCGCAGACTGCACGGTCCACAGGTAGGTGACTGGGTCGCCGTCCGGGTCGCTCGAGCCGCTGCCGTTCAACACGATGGCGTCGCCGAGGTACACCGACTGGTCGGGACCCGCGTTGGCCACCGGCGCGCGGTTGCCGGCCGTGACGGTAACCGTGACCGTGGCGCTCGAGGTGCCGCCGCGGCCGTCGCTGATCACGTACGTGAAGCTCGTCTCACCGCTGAACCCGGCCGCCGGCGTGAAGCGCACCTGGTTCGCCTCGATCGCGGTCGTACCGCCGGCGGGCGATGAGACCGCGGTGATCGTGAGCGGGTCGCCGTCCGGGTCGCTGTCGTTGCCGAGCACGTCGATCAGCACCGAGACGCCCGCCGGTGTGGTCGCCGAGTCATTGACGGCACTCGGCGGCCGGTTCTCGAGCGCGTTGACCGTGATCAGCGTCGTATCGGGCAGGCTGTCGAGCAGGCCGTCGTTGACGATCAACTGCACCACGAACGGGCCGGCGACGTCGGCGGCGAACGAGGCGAACGGCGTGAGCGCGCCCGCGAGCGTCGCGCTGCTGCCGGCCGGGCGGCTGACGAAGGTCCAGTTGAAGCCGAGCGCATCGCCGTTGGCGTCGCTCGAGCCCGTGCCGTCGAGCGTTACCTCATCGTCGATGGTGACCGTCTGGTCCGGACCAGCATCGGCGACGGGACGCACGTTGTTGGTGGTCACGACCACGGTGTCGGGCACGCTCGCAACCGCGTTCGCGGTGACGATGAGCTGCACGACGAAGTCGCCGCGACGATCGGCGGTGAAGCACGGCGTCGCGGTGGCGGCGCCCGCAAGCACTGCGGCGCTGCCCGCGGGTCGCGTCGTGAACGACCACGCGTAGGCCGAGATCGGATCGAGGTCGGGATCGAACGACCCCGAACCGTCGAGGCAGACGTTCTGCCCGGGCTCGACCGACTGGTCAGGCCCCGCGACAGCCACCGGCGGCCGGTCGGTGTTCTCGGTGGAAACCAGCACCTCGTCGGTGTCGGTGCCGCCGCGGCCATCGTTCACCGTGAGTCGCACCACGAACACGCCACGCCGGTCGGGCGTGAAGCTCGGGTTGACCGTGGCGGCTCCGACGAGTGCCGCGGTGCTGCCCACCGGTCGCGACACAAACGACCA
>JAWOHA010000022.1:0-2642 GCA_046496385.1 Cryobacterium sp.
CGTCAGCCTCGTGGTGCTGCCGGGTTTGGCCTTCTTCGTGGGCCCTGCAAGCCGACGCCGCCTCCTGCTGGCGGTGGCGGTTTCCACGCTGCCGATCCTTATCTGGTCGCCGGTGATGCTGTCGGCGCCGCCGCAGCCAATGGCGTGGGTGGACACGACCGCGGTGCCCGGCCGCCCCGGATTCTCAACGCTCGCTGTACTGGCGCCCGCGGGCCCGTTTCCTGGCCTTTTCGAGTTGGTGGACGCTCCCGTGCCGGCCTGGGCCTCCCTGCTCGTCCTGAGCGGGGTACTGGCGGGGGTGGCCGTCGGCGCGCTGAGCCGCAGGGATCGGGAGCGGCCGACGGGCACCGAGGAGAGATCCCTGGCCCACCTGGGGCTCGCGCTGGTGCCGGGCGTGTCGTTCGCGCTCCCGGCCTTGGCCGGGGTCCCGGTCTACTTCGCCGGCCGAACAGAATCGCTACTATGGGCCCCCCGCGGTCGCCCTAACGTTGCACTTGCTCGCGGAGATCCGGCCCACCCTCCTACGGGGGCTGCTGGCCGGCTCCTACGTGGCTGTGGGATTGACGACGGCGGGCTTCTGGCTGACCGACCTGCCGTCGCGACCCCCAGCCGTCGGGGTTGAGGTCGGGCATCGGCTGGCGCCGCTGCTCGATGAGGGCGACCGCATCGTCGTGGTCGGGCCGTGGCAGCTCGAGGTTCGGCATGGGCTGTCCGCAGCCGCTCGCGGCCCTGTGGATGTTGCTCTCGAAACGCTGCCACGTTCGCAGGCCGAGCATCCGGGCTGGCTCGATCGGGAGGCCCTTTTCTCCCCAGAGCTTCCGCAGGACGCGCGCTGGCTTGAACTCGTCGCTCGCGAACGCGACAACCGGGTGTGGCTTGTGTGGAGCCCGGATCCTCCGATCGAGCGCCACGTGCTCCGTGAGTGCGATGGATGGCAGCGCGTGCGATCCACCGTGGGCGCCATGCTCGCGGTGGAGCTCCTGATGCCACCGACTCGCGGAGAGCGCGAAGGAGGGGATCAGAGATAATTATCTCTCGGGCGCACTCGATAGGTCTGTATGAGGTGAGGGCGCAGCCACCGCTGGGCGGGCGGACGGCGGGAGACACACCCGGGGCGGAGAACAGGTTGATCTTCGATGGCCGGTGCGTCAGGCAACAGTTTCTCGAGAACGGAGGATCTGCTTTATCATGACTCGTGATCAGGCCGAAGTGAGTGCCCCACCAGCCGGATCAACGGACTTGCTGTCAGATGGTTGCACCGGTGCTCCCGGCCTCGGTCTGAACAGTGTCCGGGAACCGGCCCATGGAAGGTGAAGTGAGCTCAGTGGATCGAACACGAAGCGGGGTGTCAGAGATCAGGGCCGCCGCGGTCCGGGCATTCTCGGATTGGAGCTGGCTCGATCTCGCACTCGGCGTGCTGCTCCCGGCAGCAGTGGTCATGGTCTACGTCGTCGTGCTCTGGCCGTACGGCGTCGACGACGCCTTCATTCTGCTGCGTTACGGCCGCAACCTCGCCGAGGGGCACGGCCTGACCTTCAACCCCGGACTGCCGCCGGTCGAGGCATACTCCAACTTCGTCTCGGTGGTTATCGCGGCTCTTGCCATCCGGATCGGTATAGCACCAATGGCGGCGCTCAAGCTGATCGGTGCCGCGTGCGCCGTGGTGAGCCCGGCAACAGTCCTCGTCGTTTGTCGTCAGTTAGGCCTCACACCGGTCGTGGCTCGCAGTTTCGCGCTGCTTTCGGCCTGTGCCGCAGGGTTCGTCTTCTGGGGGGTTTCCGGACTCGAAACCAGTTGCGCTGCGCTCACCCTGACGGTGGCGGTCGCGCTGTTGCACGAGCGCCGGCAGGCCCTCGACACCGCTGCGGCGATCGTCCTACTGCTGCTGTCACTCGCCCGTCCCGAGGGGCCGGTCTTCGTCGCCGCCCTGTGGCTCGTGCGCGTGTTGTGCGACAGCCGACCGCTCGGGCCGTCGCAGGCATTTCGCAGCAACCTACGCTGGGGAACTGTATTTGCCGTTCTGTACGGGGGTTACTTCGCCTTCCGCTACGCCTATTTCGGGGTCCTCTTTCCAAATCCGGTCTATTTCAAGAACTCCCAACCCGGCAGCTCCTGGCTCGCATCGATGTCGGCCGAGTACCTCGTCAATTGGTGGCCGTTCCTGCTCGGTGCCCTTTTGGCCGCGGTCTTGCGCTTGCGATCCAGCGCTCTGGTCCTGACACCGGTGATGGTTGCCCTGTTGGTCTACGGTCGCTCGCAGCACTTCGTGGTCGGCCACGTGGGAACCATGGCATTCTTCGATCGTTACTTCATGCACGTGCTTCCGCTGCTCACGGTCGCCGCCGCCGTCGGCCTGTCGGCCTTGGCTGCCCGCTTCGACGCAAGGAGGCGTGCTGCCGCACTCACCGCCTTCGTAGCGCTGCTCGCCGTGTGGCAGTTCACCGGGCCGAGCGGACGGCTCCCGAGTCTGCTCCGTTTTGTCGAACCGCGGCGTGAGGAGATACCGGCACGGATTCAGGCGGTCGCGGACTACGTCAACCAGCGCTTCGGGCCAAAGGCCCGTGTCGCCACGGGCGACGTCGGCCGCCTCGGCTGGGCCGTGCAGGGGACGATTCTCGACACGTTCGGCCTGACGAGCTACA
>JAWOHA010000071.1:0-4209 GCA_046496385.1 Cryobacterium sp.
GGCGGATCCCGCTGGTCGAGGCCGAGCTTGCGAGGATCGAGACCGGGCGAGACGACCCTCAACCCGGAGCGGTCAGCCTGCCTGGGCCAGGGCGATCAGTTCGCGGGCGTGCTCAAGTCCGCTGCGGGAGTCGGGCAGCCCGGACAGCAGCCGCGCCATCTCGGCGGCGCGGGCGTCGCCGTGCAGCTGCCGCACGCTGCTGGCCGTCACGGCGCCGTCGCTGTCTTTCACGACGGTGAGGTGGTTGTTGGCGAACGCGGCGACCTGGGCGAGGTGGGTGACCACGATCACCTGCGCCGTTTCGGCCAGCCGGGCCAGGCGGCGGCCGATCTCGATGGCGGCGGCGCCGCCGATGCCGGCGTCGACCTCGTCGAAGACGAAGGTGGGCACGGGATCGGTGGCGTTGATGACCACTTCGATGGCGAGCATCACCCGGCTCAGCTCGCCGCCGGACGCGCCGCGACCGAGGGCCCGCGGCGCGGCGCCGGCGTGCGGCTGCAGCAGAATGGTCACCACGTCGCGGCCGTGCGCGGTGTAGTCGCCGGTGCTGTCCAGCTGCACGAGCAGCGCCGCGTCGGGCATGGCCAGAGCGCTGAGTTCCGCGGTGACGGCGGCACCGAGGGCGTGCCCGGCGGCCGAGCGTAGTGCGGTGAGACCGTCGGCGAGAGTGTCGACCAGGGCGGCGTCGGCATCCGCTTCACGGCGCAGTTCGTCGAGACGGTCGGTGTCGCCGTCGAGTTCGAGCAGGCGGGCGCTGCCGATGTCGAGAAAGCCGATGGCGTCGTCGAGACCGCCCACGTACTTGCGGGCGAGGCCGGCCAGGTCGGCGCGGCGTTCCTGCACGATTTCAAGTTCCCGGGCGCCGTCGGCGTCGAGGCCGGCCAGGTAGCTGGACAGCTGCGCGGCGATGTCGGCCACGAGAAAGCCGGTGCTGGCCAGCGACTCGGTGAGCGGCGCCAGCAGGGCGTCGTGGTCGGCGACGCGGGCCAGGGCGCGGCGAGCCTGTTCGAGCAGTGCCACGACGTCGGGGGTGTCGTCGGGGTTGTCATCGGCGGAGATCAGCTGCCGGGCCTGGTCGGCGTTCAGACGCAGTTCCTCGAGGTTGCCGAGGCGTTCGGCGCGGCTGGCCAGTTCGGCGTCTTCGCCGGGTTGCGGGGCCACCGCCTCGATTTCGGCGATGGCGACGCGCAGCTCGTCGGCTTCGCGGGCGCGCAGGTCTTGTTCGGCGGTGAGCCGGGCGTATTCCTCCGCGTTGGCCTGCCAGCGGGTGAACGCGTGGGTGTAGAGCCCGAGGGCATCGGCCAGGGGCATGCCGGCGAAACGGTCGAGGGCGTGGCGCTGGGCGACGGCCGTGCGCAGGCGCACCTGGTCGGACTGGCCGTGCACCACCACGAGGGAGCCGCCGAGGTCGCTGAGCACGCTCGCGGGGGCGCTGCGACCGCCGACCACGGCCCGGCTGCGGCCCTCAGCCGAGACGGAGCGGCCGAGGATGAGTTCGGGGCCGTCCAGGTCTCCCCCGGCGTCACGCACCCGTTCCGCGACGGGGCCATCGGGCGATACCACCCAGCGGCCTTCCACCCAGCTCTGCGACTGGCCCTGTCGCACGGTTCCGGCGTCGGCGCGGGCGCCGAGCAGCAGGCCGAGGGCGGTGACGACCATGGTCTTGCCGGCGCCGGTTTCCCCGGTCACCGCCGTGAAACCGGGCCCGAGCGGCAGCGTCGCTTCGGCGATGACGCCGAGGTCACGGATGGTGAGTTCGTCGATCATCTGGTGAACCTATCCGCGATCGTCCGGGCCGCGCCATCCCGACACGGGAAGGTTGAACTTATTCACCAGACGGTCGGTGAACGGGCCGGTGTGCAGCCGGGCCAGGCGCACCGGAACGGACGACCGTTTCACGACGACACGGGCGCCGGGCGGCAGGTCTTTGGTGCGGCGCCCATCGGCGCACAGCACCGCGGATGCGCCGGTGCGGGTGAGAATGTCGACCGCGAGGCTGGAGTCGGGGCCGACCACCAGCGGGCGGGCGAAGAGGGCGTGCGCGCTCAGCGGCACCATGAGGAGCGCTTCGACGCCCGGCCAGACGATGGGGCCGCCGGCCGAGAAGGAGTACGCCGTAGACCCGGTGGGGGTGCTCAGCACCACACCGTCGCAGCCGAAGGAGGACAGCGGGCGGCCGTCGACCCCGACGACGACCTCGATCATGCGTTCCCGGGCGGCTTTTTCCACGGTGACCTCGTTGAGGGCCCAGGTTTCGTAGACCACCTCGCGGTCGAGTTTGACGCGTACCGACAGGGTGAGTCGTTCTTCCACGGCATAGTCGCCGAGCAGGGCACGGCGCACGGCTTCACCGAGATCGTCACGTTCACTCTCGGCCAGAAAGCCCACGTGGCCGAGGTTGATGCCCAGCAGCGGGGCGGAGCAGCCGCGCACCAGTTCGGCGGAACGCAGAATGGTGCCGTCACCGCCGAGCACCACCACGAGTTCGAGTTCACCGAGCTGCACGGTGTCGCCGAGTACGGCCAGGCTGCCGATGAGCTCGGGGCAGGCGGCGACCAGGTCGTCACGTTCGTCACTGGTGAGCACGGGTACGGCGCCGGAGGCCATCAGCTGCTCGGCCACGGTCGCGGCCGCGCCGAGGGAGTCGGCCCGCCCGGTGTGCGCCACGACGAGGATGTAGCGGGGCGCGGTGACGCCGGGGTGCGTCACCGGTGTCGTGCTCTCAGCTGCGGCATCCGTCACCGTTTCACGCTCCTACCAGTACTTCGATTCGTTGCATCCATTCTGTCGGATTGGAACCGGCCTGGGATGTGACCCAACACAGGTACTCGCGGTTGCCGGCAGCGCCGGCGATCGGCGAAGCCACCAGGCCGTTGGTTTTCAGCCCTATGTCCCAGGCCGCCCAGAGCACGCCGGCGACGGCATCGGAGCGCAGCCCGGCACTGTGCACGATGCCCTCGCGGATGCCGCCTTTGCCCACCTCGAACTGCGGTTTGATGAGCAGCACGAAGTCAGCGCCGGGCGTGGCGGTGGCCATCAGGGCCGGCAGCACGGTGGTGAGGGAGATGAACGACAGGTCGGCCACGACGAGGTCGGGCCGGTCGGTGATGCCAGAGGCTCCGGCGATGTTCTGCGGGGTGGCGTAACGAATGTTGAAGCCCTCGACCAGGGTGAGACGCTCTTCGGTCTGCAGTTGCGGGGCGAGCTGGCCGTGACCCACGTCGACGGCGAGCACCCGGGCGGCGTCTCGCTCCAGCAGCACCTGGCTGAACCCCCCGGTGGAGGCGCCGGCGTCGAGCACGGTGCGCCCGGCGACCGGGATCTCGAAGGCGTCGAGGGCGGCGATGAGTTTGTGGGCGCCGCGGCTCACATAGTGGTCGGATGCGGCGACGGCGAGCACGGCCGTCTCGGCAACGCGGTGGCTGGCCTTGACGACCGGCTTTCCGTCGACGGTGACCAGGCCATCGGCGATGACCCGGGCGGCCACGGTGCGGGATCGCACGAGGCCGCGTTCGGTGAGGGCGGCGTCGAGGCGGAGGTTTTCAGTCATGCGGTGTCCTTAGTCGTGCGTCATGCGTGTGTCAGCCTTGCAGCCGTGCCGTGAGCTCGGCGTGCAGTGCCGTGAAAGCCGCGGCGCGCTCCTCGAGCGGCGCCGCGTCGATCTCGGCCAGCCGGGCGGTCAGCGCCTCGACAGACAGCGGCTCGGCGGCGACCGATGCGTCGCCGTCGAGGCGGTCGTTCGGTTCGTTCGGGTCAGAAGTCACCCTGCAAGGTTAGCCCTTGAGGTAGAGCTGTTCGGGAACGTTGAGTCCGTAGATCGGTCGTCCGCTGCCCCAGATGATGGCGCAGGCCGCGCGCAGCAGGTTGATGCCGTCGTCGCCGCTCTTCAGAATCTCCACGTCGTTGCCGCGAATGCGCACGCTCGCGCCGTTGACGGTGGCCGTGCTGGCGTCTTTCGAGAACACGGTGACCGGGTAGGGCTCGTGCAGCTGGCGCAGGTCGTCGAGAATGAAGGTGGGCCGGCTGCTCGGGTCGGCCGCGAGGGCCTGCTTGGCCTTGTCGATACCGGTCAGCACGAGCACCGACGGTATCTCGGCCCGGTTGGCGCCGAGAATGTCGGTGTCGAGCCGGTCGCCGATGAACAGCGGCGCGGCGGCACCGAACCGGGCCACGGCTTCGGTGAAGATCGGCACTTCGGGTTTGCCGGCC
>JAWOHA010000056.1:0-11345 GCA_046496385.1 Cryobacterium sp.
CGCCGGCCACGACGACGGCCTGCGGAATCAGCAGGAAGTGTGAGGCATCATGCGCGTTGGCGTGCAGGTCGAGCGCCCGGTCTTTCACCTGGGCCGGGTCGGCCACCGCCTGTCGCAGTGAGGCGAGCAGGGTGTCGGGGGTCGTGCAACCCGGGCGCGGGGGCAGGAGGGCGGTCATGACGGCACCATCCGGCCGAGTACGGGGGTGGACTGCAGCACGATGGGGTTGCCGAAGAGTGGATCTGTGATTTGCTCGATCAGCTCCGTAGCGGGTGGGACGATCGCTGGTTGCATGACGTTATCTCCACACTGAGAATGCGCCACCGGCGTGACGACCTCATCAGTGTCTATCAAGTGTTCATGCCTGTCAACTCTTCTCAGGGTCAGGTCTGACAGGATAGGATTCCCAACCTTGTGAAAGGCGGCCCCATGGGCATTTCCGTTGCGGCGATCTCGATCGTCGATGCCATCGCCAATGATTTGCGCACCCGGGTGTTCGCCGGGGAGCTCGCCGCCGACGTGGCGCTGACCGAGACGGACATGGCCGCCAGCTACAACGTGGCCCGTCCCACGGCGAAGGCCGCCATTGAACGCCTGGTCGGCGAGGGTCTGCTGGTGCGGGGCCTGCATAAGACCGCCCGGGTCAAAGCACTCGGCCCGGAGGCCGTGCGGGACATCTATCTCGCCCGCGCCTACCTCGAAAGCGAGATCGTGCGCCGTCTTGCCACGACCGGCTTGGTGCCCGTGGATGCCGTGGCGGCGAACCGGCAGATCGCCGCCCTCACCGGCAGCTCCCCCCTGGACCTCGTCGATCCGGACATGCGCTTTCACACCAGCTTGATCGACGCCGTCGGCAACGACCGTATCAGCTCGATGTACCGCTCCCTGGTGAGCGAGGTGCGCCTGTGTATGTCCCGGGTGCAGTCCCTCAACCTGCTCGCCCCCGGCCTGATCCACGCCGAACACGAGCGCATCCTCGAACTCATCGGCGACGGCGACGGCGCCGCCGCCGCGCAGCTGCTCGATGAGCATCTCGGCCGGGCCCGGGAACGTCTCGTCGCCGCCCTCGGGGGTCAGTCCGGACCCGAAGCCGTGCTGCCGACCGCGCTCGAGTCCGAGTAAGGCTCCGGATGTCTCGTCTCGCCGCCGGTACCGCAGCGGCTCTGTCCCACCTTGCCGCGCTCGGAACAGAGGCGCAGCCGCTGGAGCTGGTGCGCGCCATCCGGGTGCTGCAGCGGGCTCTCGACGCCGACGCTGCGACCCTCACCGCCGTGCGGGCCTCCCTCGACGGCGGCGCGACCTGGTCGCAGGTCGCCGAGGCCGCGGGGGTGCAGGTCGCGGCCGCGAAATGGCGCTGGCAGGGCTCCGACGCCGAGATCGCCGCGCGCCTCGCCGCGGGCCGGAAGCGTTCGGCCCGGCCCAGCAGTGTGCCCACCGACCTGCCCGGACTCTCGGTGGCCGAGGCTGCTGCCCGGCTGGGCGTCACAGCACAGGCTGTCTACCTGCAGGTGCGCCGTGGCACCCTGGTGAGCCGAACCGTGGAGCTGCCCGACGGGCGCAGCTACAAGAGGGTCTTTCCAGCCGGGGAGACCCCGCCGTCATCGTCGGCTTCAGCTTCCCCGCCTAAAATGCCCTAACAGCCCCGCCCGACAGGCGAGGCGCCACCTGCAGCACGACGACCCGCGGACAACGGAGCCAGATATGACGGATAATCCCCCCACCACGCCTTTCAGCACTCCCGGTAACGGTCAGACCGGTCGCCCGAACCCGAGCAGCGCGCCGAAGCCCGGGATCCGTGACGCCGACGCGCAGCGGACCGAGGTCATTCAGCGCGTCGCCCCGTCCAGTGCCCCGTCCGGTGCCCCGTCCAGCACCCCGTCCAGCACCCCGTCCGGTGCCCCGGCGGCAGCGGCACCGGCGGTTCCGCCGGCCGCCGCCGCCGTGGCGGCAGCGCCCGCCGAGCCCGTTCCGGTGCCGCCGGTGGACCGAGACGCCCCGCCACAGCGCATCGCCCTCGTCGTGGTTGTGGGTATGTCCCTGCTCGCGGTGGCGTTCATCGTGATGATCTTCGTCAACGTCTCCAGTGCGAGCATCAACGCGCTCGCCGTGATCGCGGCCCCGATCGCCGCCATGGTCGCCGCCTACTACGGCATCACGCTGAGCATTCAGCAGGTCAAGAACGAACGGGCCGAGAAAGAACGCGCTCTGGCCCGTGCCGACGCGGCCGACGCGGCCGGCCGTGAGACCGAGGTCTGGGCCGCCCAGATGGAATCCGGACTGCGGGTCGCGGTCGCGAAGCTGAACGCCGCCGGCGTCAACACCTCCGAGGTCACCAAGGCCGCCGGCACCCCCGAGGGATTCTTCTAAGCCGCTTGGGTCGCAGTTGCCCTGCGGCAGGCGCACCCGGCCTCGAGGGCGTGCGCTCAGGCTGCTGCCATCGAGGCGCGCAGGGAACGCAGATAACGATTCTTGGGCAGGTGCCGCAGCCGCCGGGGCAGCAGCGGGTAGAGAACTCGCAGAATGCGCAGTAACCGTTCGTAGCGACGCTGTGAGCGTTGCGTCCACGGCAACTCGAAAAGCACCCGGACCGAAGCGGGCAACAACCCGACGGTGATCAAACGGCCCAGTGGCATCGCCAGACGCAGCCAGATCGGGCCGCCGCGCGGGTGCAGCAGCTGATGGGCGACCGTGCGCGTGACCCGGTCAGAGCGCAACTCGCCCAGCCGTGCCTGCCAGTACACGGCGAAGTCGGCCCGGGTGGCCGGCCACAGCTCCCGCGGGACCTGCAGGGCGGTGCCGAGCCCCTTGTAACGCTCGTACATCTCGTCGGCGAGCGCGTCGCTGAGGTGGCCGTAGATCAACTCGTACATGGTCACGGCAGAGTCATAGAGAGTCGCGGCGACCCAGAGCTGCAGGGCGGGATTGAAGGCGCTGTACGCCGGGGCCGTCTGCGAGCCGGCCGACCGAACCGGAACATGGGCGTGATTGACCCGCGCGGTGGCGTGCGCGGCCTCGGCGGGGGTGCCGCACGCGACGGCATAGACGAAGCTGAGCGTGCCGTTGAGACGGTCCAGCGGCCGGGAGACGAAGTCGCTGTGATCGGCCACGCCGTGCCCGATTCCGGGTTCGGCCAGCTGCAGCAGAATGCTGCGGCCACCGGCGGCGATGAGGATACTCTCCCCGGCCAGGTCTGCTGCCCGCATCACGCGTCACCTCGTCTCCGGCGCGGCGGTGCGCGTCGATCGGAGACTAACATCCGCCGGTCGCCGGGCATTCAGAAAACTGTGCCCGAATTAGTTCGGGCCAGACGGAATACCCGCGGCATCTATGCGCTTGCATACACACAGGCGTGAATCTTCACCCACGGGCAGTGCCCAGACAACTTGAGGGAGTCTTCTATGACCACGAACACCACCACCATCCCCGGCTACAAGGCCGGCACCTGGACCATCGACAAGACCCATTCCTCGGTGAACTTCAGCATTCGTCACATCGTCATCAGCAAGGTCAAGGGCGCCTTCGACGACTTCGACGCGACCTTCGAGACCGGCGAGAACATGCTCGACTCCAGCGTCACCGCGACCGCCCAGGTCGTGTCCATCAGCACCGGTGACAAGACCCGTGACGGTCACCTGCGCACCGGCGACTTCTTCGACGCGGAGACCTACCCGACCATCGGTTTCGCTTCCACGGGCATTCGCGAGGTCAAGGGCGACTACCTCGTCGACGGCAACATCACCATCAAGGGCGTCACCAAGCCGGCCACCTTCGAGCTTGAGTTCGGCGGCTTCGGCGGAGACCCGTTCGGCAACTACAAGTTCGGCGCCACCGCCAAGACCGAGGTCAACCGCGAGGACTTCGGCCTGACCTACAACGCTGCCCTCGAAACCGGGGGCATGCTCCTCGGCGACAAGGTCACCATCACGCTTGAGCTTCAGGCCGCGCTCAACGAGTAACCCTGAGCCGAATACGGGAGGGCCCCACCGTGGTGGGGCCCTTTTTTCGTGCGTTGACCCGGGGGCGCGCTCGGCCGCGGTGGGGTGCCGCGGTAGGCTCATCGACAGGGTGCGCCTTCTCTGGTGCCGCAGATCACCGTGGATCGTCTCGCCAGCGCCCCTGTCGCCGCCCGGCTGAGCAGGTTGCGGTTCTCCATGCACGACAAGAAACGGTTCCACTTTGCGCACATTCAGTATGTCTCGGGCAGGTCTGCCCGGGGCAGTAAAAATCATGCTCACCGTCACGGCTCTGCTGGCGATCGCCGGAGGGTTCGTCGGCGTCAGCGCCGCCGCCGCCAGCCCGCCGCAGGTCATCACCGCCGCGTCGGGTGAGAGCTACGTCATCGGCACGGACACGACCTTCGCGCCGTTCGAGTACCGCGAAAACGGAGAATTGGTCGGCATCGACATGGACCTGATGCGGGCCGTCGCCGAGAATCAGGGTTTCACCGTGGAGATCCGCTCGCTCGGCTTCGATGCCGCGCTGCAGGCGTTGCAGTCCAACCAGGTGGACGGCGTGATCGCCGGGATGTCCATTACCGACGAGCGCGAACTGGTCTTCGACTTCTCCGACCCGTACTTCGATTCCGGCGTGCAGATGGCCGTCGCCGAGGAGAACACCAGCATCGGCGGGTACGCCGACCTCGCGGGGGAGACCGTGGTCGCCAAACGCGGAAGTGAGGGCGAAACCTTCGCGAACTCCATCAAGAACGAGTTCGGCTTCTCGGTGAAGGCCCTCGCCGACTCCGCGACCATGTACGACGACGTGAAGGCGGGCAACTCGGTCGCCGTCTTCGACGACTACCCGGTGCTCGCCTACGGCATCAACCAGAACAACGGCCTCAAATCGATCACCGAGAAGGAGCAGGGCAGCTCCTATGGCTTTGCGGTCAATCAGGGGCTGAACCCCGAGCTGCTCGCGGCGTTCAATGCCGGTCTGGCCGACTTGGAATCCTCCGGCGAGTACCAGGAGATTCTCGACCAGTACCTGGAGTCCCCGGCCGCGGCATCCGACACCGGTTTCTTCGGCCTGCTCACCGACAGCCTTCCCGCCCTCATGAAGGGCCTCGGACTCACCCTGCTGGCGACCGGACTGTCGATTCTGATCGCCCTGGTGCTCGGAGTGGTGTTCGGTTTCTTCAAGGTCTCGGAGAGCCGCATTCTGCGCGGGATCGCCTCGACCTATGTGAGCATCTTCCGCGGCACGCCGCTGCTGGTGCAGGCGTTCTTCTTCTACTTCGGCCTGCCGCAGCTCACCGGGCAGTCCATCGACGTGCTCACCGCCGGAGTGCTCACCCTGAGCCTGAACGCGGGTGCCTACATGACCGAGATCGTGCGCGGCGGCATCCAGTCCGTCGACCCGGGACAGACCGAGGCGGGCCGCAGCCTGGGCCTGGGATACGTCACGACCATGCGCCGGGTGGTGCTGCCGCAGGCGGTGAAGATCATGACGCCGTCGTTCATCAACCAGTTCGTGATGACGCTCAAGGACACCTCGCTGCTGGCCGTGATCGGATTCGCCGAACTCACCTACCAGGGGCAGCAGATCTACGCCGCGAACTTCCGCACCGGTGAGACGCTGCTGATCGTGGCGGCGCTGTACTTCATCGTGATCAATCTGCTCACCCTGCTTTCCAACAAGCTCGACACGAGGTTCAACAAATGAGCACCAACACCAGCGGCACGATCAGCGCCACGAGCAAAATCAGCGTGAGTGGGCTGCGTAAGTCCTTCGGCTCCAACGAGGTGCTCAAGGGCCTCGATGTGCAGATCAACGAGGGTGAGGTCGTCTGTGTGATCGGTCCGTCCGGGTCGGGCAAGTCCACCTTTCTGCGCTGCCTGAACAAGCTTGAGCAGATCTCCGCGGGAACGGTCGTCGTGGACGGATTCGACCTCACCGACCCGGCCGTGAACCTCAACGAGGTGCGTCAGCACATCGGCATGGTCTTTCAGCACTTCAACCTGTTTCCGCACATGACGGTGCTGCAGAACATCTCGCTCGCGCCGGTGGAACTGAAAAAGTCCAGCAGAGCGGATGCCCGCACGGCTGCCCTCGCCCTGCTCGCCCGGGTGGGCCTGTCCGACAAGGCCGATGCCCGGCCCGCGCAGCTGTCCGGCGGCCAGAAGCAGCGCGTCGCGATCGCCCGGGCACTGGCCGTGAACCCCGACATCATGCTCTTCGACGAGGCGACCAGCGCGCTCGACCCCGAAATGGTCGGTGAGGTGCTGCAGGTGATTCGCGACCTGGCGGCCGAGGGCATGACCATGGTCGTCGTCACCCACGAGATGGGCTTTGCCCGGGAGGTCGGCGACCGGGTGGTCTTCATGGCGGAGGGGCAGATCGTCGAAGAGGGCACCCCGGCGGAACTGTTCGGCAATCCGCAACAGGCGCGCACCCAGGACTTCCTCTCCAAGGTGCTCTAGCCCGTTCCGTGATCTCGGCCGCCGGGCTCGCCGACCGGCCCGGTTGCGTGAGTCAGTCCTCGTCGCCCACGATTTCCTCCCGCACCCGGCGCAGGTCTTCCATCAGCGAACCGATCAGAATCCAGTGGTCGGGGTGCGGTGTCACGATGCGCAGCGGCGCCGTCAGGGCGAGCACCTCCGGTTCGACGGGCTCGGACAGCACCGGCTCGCCGTCTTCGCCGGCCAGCAGACGCAGGTCGTGCGCGACCCGGGCCAGTTCGCTCGAGAACGCCTGAACGCTGGGCTCGAAATGCAGCGACTGGTCGTAGTGGTCGTGCAGGGCTCGGGTCATGCCGATGGCCCGGGTCACGAGGGTCGGCAGCCGGGCGCTCATCTGCAGTTCGGCGGTGAGGCCGCGGCGCAGTTTCGCTTTGCGGGGGTTGAACATGAGGCTTTCCTCGGCCTGGTTCATGGCCTTGTTGGCGCCCTCGAGCATCGGGCGCAGCAGCCGTGCCTTGATCATCAGCTCCATCAGGTCGACGGGCCGCTGCGGAGTGCGCAGGGCGTCCACGATGCGGTCGAACGTGTCGGCGAGTTCCCGGGCCAGCAGCGCCACGGCGTCGCGGGCCGGGGCGATCAGCACCGGCGGTACGATCACGGCGTTGATCGCGAGCGCGATGCCGGCGCCGATGAACGTCTCGATGATGCGGTCGAGGGCGTAGCCGGGTGTCGTGGCGCCGAGGGCGAGCACGAGCATCGCGCTGATGGGAATCTGGCTCGCCGACACGGGGGAGAGCCGCAGCGCCCACGCCACCAGAATGCTCAGCACGATGGTGCCGAGCACCACCCACGGCGTCTGGCCCAGCAGCATACTGATGCCCGACGCGATGATGACCCCGCCGATCACGCCCATGCTGCGTTCCACGGCCCGGCCGAGGGTTTGGTTCACGCTGGGCTGCACGACCAGGATGGCCGCGATCGCGGCGAAGATCGGCAGCTCGTTGGGCAGCAGCAGCAGGGACAGCAGCCAGGCCAGGACAACAGCGACGGAGGTCTTGATGGCTTGCAGGAACGGGATTCGGATCGGGGCGCGCAGGGCGGCGGGTATTCGCAGAGCAGTGGTTATTCGCACCCTCTAGGCTAACCCGGATCGAGCTCACCCGGACCGAGGTCGCCGGGTAACGTCGCCGGGTCGACAATGGCGCGGCCAGCCCGCCGGTTCGCGCCGCACGCGTGCGGCCCGAACCGGCCGGCTGGCCCGAGCGAGGATCAGGCCAGGTCGTCGTCGGTGCGCGCGCCGAACACGATTTCGTCCCAGCTGGGCATGGCCGCCCGTCCGCGTTTGCCGCTGGCGGCGGTGCCGCGCCCGGCCGCCTTGGTGGCCTGGTTGGCCCAGATGCTGCGCGCCGGCTCCGTCTTGGCGGGGGCCGGCTCGGGGGCGGCCTCCGCCTGCGCGGCACGTGAAGACGAGCCCGGTTCCGGAGTCTCCGCGGCACGACGGGCCTGGGCGAGTGAGGCCGTCTTGGCGGCATCGCTGAGAGTGGCCGCTTCCCGCTCGCCACGACGACGCCGCAGGGATTCCAGCAGGTCGGCCGTTTCGCTCAGGCTCGTGGGCGGCTCAGCGGCGCGCTTGATGGCGGCCTTGGACACAGCGTCCGAGGTGGAGGCGAGGCGGGAGTAGGGCACCAGATCGGGCACGGCGGCGGTGTCGCTGAGATTCTCGTCTGACAGTGATTCGGTGAAGTTGAAGGCGCCGCTGTCAAAACGGGTCGCGTCGGCGGCGCTGGCCTCGGAGCCGACCGCGCGCAGACGCGGAGTCAGGGAGCCCTTGAGGTCACCCTGCTGGGACAGGGCGATGGCCTCGCCGTTCAAGGGCGACAGGGCGTTCTTCTTCGGTTCGAAACCCCAGCGGGCGTCGTGCTCGATCTCATCGGCCGTGAAGGAGAGCTTGATGATCCAACCGCCGGCCGGCTCCTTCCAGCTCGCCCACCGTTCGGTCTTCGCGCCGAGGGAGGCCAGACGCTCCCGGATGACCGTTCCGAAGTTCGCGTCTTCATCGACCGGATCGGGGTCGATCGCGGTGTGCACGGGCACGCTCAGAGCAGAGGAGACCATGTATTCGCGTTCCGCGACAACCGGTCCTTCGAAACGGCGCACGAAGTCCAGCGCCGCGCCGGTGACCGCCGCCACGTCTTCGGCGCTCATCCCGCCACGGATGTGCGCCTGCACCTCCCGCGGAGACAGCTTGACCGCTGCCGGCGGATCGATCTGGGTTTGGCGAAGCCTGGACTGCAGCGCAGCATCGATGGCGATCCGATATCGATCGCCATCTTCGGACGCCGCAAGCAGCGCGCCGTTCTCTACACCTATAACTTTCAATTCCTGCATGGCGAAAGCCCTCTCGCGATTACCGATGGGTGCAAGACTGCCATGCTTCCGGGCAAATTTCAGGGAATACGCCGGGCGTGCCGCAAGTTGTTGACAGTGCCGAGCGGGAAACGGCACATGGTTTGCTATTCCACCCGGAATGTTGGAAACTATGCCCGCCGATTTCGTTTATCGGCGTTACGGAAATGGATGGGCATGGCAACCGATTACGACGCACCGCGCAAGACCGAGGACGACTCCGAGTCGATCGAGGCCCTGAAAGAGCGCGTGCCTGACAAGATGTCCGGCAGTGTGGACGTCGACGACTCCGACAATCCCGGTGGGTTCGACCTGCCGGGCGCGGACCTGTCCGATCTCGATCTCGACGTTGTCGTTCTGCCTCCGCAGGCCGACGAGTTCACCTGCGTGAGTTGCTTCCTCGTGAAGCACCGGTCACAGATGAGCCACGAGACCAAGCTCGGCCTCGTCTGCTTGGAGTGCGACTCCTAAACGCGATCCCTCAGGCTGGTCGACGCGATTCATTGATTGCGGCGGCCAGCTTTTCTGGTGTGCGGCTGGAAACCAGCCAGTACGGCGCCGGGTCTGTTTCGTCAACGAGCGGAACGCGCACGAGGGGCCCCACCCAGCCGCGAATCAGCATCCACGCCCGGGCGTCGAGCCGCGGGCCGCGTTCCTGGGTGGCGTCGACGCCGACGAACGGCTGTGCTTCGCCGAGATTCTCCACCCGGATGCGGGCGCGGCCGGCATAGAGGATTCCCTCCCTGACCGCCACGACGGGCGACGCCACCACGAGCAGCGTCACGATCCCGCCGTAGAGCACAATGGCGGTGATGATCCCCGCTTGCAGGGAGATCGGCACGAGCACGAGAATGCTGGCGGGGATCACCAGGGCGGTCGTGATGAAGACCCAGGGTGTGGGCCACAGTCTTTCGCGGTATTCAGGCATGGCTCTATTCGATCAGAGTTCTGCACTACCCTCGACACGTGGCAGAAAGCGTCGAAGTCCTCGTAACCGCATCCGTCCTCCCGAAGTATGCGCATCCCGGCGATGCCGGGGCCGACCTGCATGCCGCGGAGGCGCTCGAACTGGCCCCCGGGGCCCGTGCGCTGGTCTCCACGGGGGTGTCCATTGCCTTGCCCGACGGTTTCGCAGCCTTCGTCGTGCCGCGCAGCGGCCTCGCGGTCAAGCATGGAATCACGGTTGTGAATTCGCCGGGAACCGTGGATGCGGGCTATCGGGGTGAGATCAAAGTCCTCCTGCTCAACACGGACACCCGCAACAGCTTCACGATCGCGGTCGGTGACCGCATCGCCCAGATGATCGTGATGCCCGTCAGCCGGGCCACTTTCGTGCCCGTCGGGCACCTTCCCGGCAGCCAGCGTGGCGCCGGCGGCTTCGGTTCCACGGGCGTTGGCGCGGCACCTGCTGCCGCCTCGGCGCAGCCGGCTCCGGGGCTCGTTCCTCCAGTAACCGAAACCCCCGCAACCGCACAGAAGACAGGAGGCGCACTATGAGTGACGCCGTGACTCCCACCGAGAATTCCCCGGAGAATGCGACGGAAGCCGCCGAGACTCCCGCGCACGACGAGAAGTCGGCCCCGGAGAACCGCGCCACGGAGGGCCCCCTCGACGAGGCCGAAGCCAACCCGGTGCGGCCCTACGTCGACCTGGGCGGAATCAAGATCCTGCCTCGGGAGGGCCTGCACCTGCGCCTCGAAATCGAAGAAGGCACCAAACGCGTCGTGGCCGTCGGCCTGGACTACGCCGGGTCGACCCTGCAGATCCAGCCCTTTGCCTCACCGCGCTCCAGCGGACTGTGGAATGAGATCCGGGAGCAGATCGGAGAGCAGATCGGCAAGCAGGGCGGCAGCACGACGCTGCGGGAGGGCCCGTTCGGCCCCGAACTCCTCGCCGAAATTCCCATTGCGGCCGGCCAGGCCGCCGGCGGCACCACCCGGCTGGCCCGTTTCGTGGGTGTCGACGGACCACGCTGGTTCCTGCGCGGGGTCATCGCCGGCGAGGGCGCGGTCAACCCCGAGGCGGCCGCCGCGATCGAAGACCTGTTTCGCAGCATCGTCGTCGTGCGCGGTGCGACCCCGATGCCCCCGCGTGACCTGATCCCGCTGCGGATGCCGGCCACGTCGACCGGCGCCACCGAGAACGCCAGCGTCTAGCCGGCACCATGACACCTCAGGCCACGGGCGACCACGACCCCGACGAGACCTCCGACCCGTCGGGGGTGAGCCCCGACGCGGCGTCGGGGGCACTCGCGCACGGCCTCGCGGCCGCGGCACGCCGAGCCGGCTTCAGTCCGGCAGCCGAGAACGAGGCCATCAGCGGTCGCGCCCTGCTCAAGACCATGGGCGGCATCCGGGGGCTGGTCGAGGCGGTGCTGCCCGGCCTGGTGTTCCTGGTCACGTACACCATCACCCGCGACCTGCTCCCGGCTCTGATCGCGCCCGTGATCATCGGGCTGGTCTTCGCCGCCCTGCGCATCAAGCGCCGGGAAACGCTCAGCCAGGCCGTCGGCGGCCTGGTCGTCATCGCGTTCAGCGCGGT
>JAWOHA010000079.1:0-7286 GCA_046496385.1 Cryobacterium sp.
CGCCACCACCCCCGACGGCCAGCTGATCGGCTACGGCACTGACATCGGCCCGCAGGGCGTCTGCTACCGCTCCGACCTGCTCGCCGACGCCGGCCTGCCCACCGACCGCGAAGCCGTAGCCGACCTGCTCGGCGACAGCTGGGAGAGCTACTACGCCGCCGGCGCGCAGTTCGACGCCGCCGGCACCGACGTGCCCTGGTTCGACTCCGCCGGAGCCACCTGGCAGGGCGTGGTCAACCAGATCGACAACGCCTACGAAGAGTCCGACGGCACCGTGATCGCCGCCGAGAACCCCGAGATCAAGGCGGCCTACGCGAGCGTGCTCGGCGCCAGCACCGACCTGTCGGCGCACCTGGCCCAGTGGAGCACCGACTGGACCTCAAGCTTTCAGAATGACGGCTTCGCCACGATGCTGTGCCCGGGCTGGATGCTCGGCGTGATCTCAGGCAACGCCGACGGCGTTGACGGCTGGGACATCGCCGACACCTTCCCCGGCGGCGGTGGCAACTGGGGCGGTTCGTACCTCACCGTGCCCACGCAGTCCGCGCACCCGGCCGAAGCCCAGAAGCTCGCCGCCTGGCTCACCGCGCCGGAGCAGCAGCTCTCTGCCTTCGCTTCCAAGGGCACCTTCCCGAGCCAGATCGACGCCCTCGACAGCGCCGAACTGCTGGAGAGCACCAACGCCTTCTTCAACGACGCGCCCACCGGGCAGATTCTCGCCAACCGCGCCGCCGCCGTTGAGGTGACGCCGTTCAAGGGCGAGAAGTACTTCGCCATCAACGACGCCATGCAGCAGGCCCTCACCCGCGTCGAAGACGGCCTGATGACGCCGGATCAGAGCTGGGACAAGTGGGTCTCCGACGTGGAGGCGCTGGGCTAACCCGCACACCGACTCCGACCACACCCGTGCCGGGTGCAGCCCTGCTGCACCCGGCACCCCCCTTTCCGTGCACCATCGGCCCAAAGGAACCGAATGTCCCTCGCGATCAGAGCGGATGCCCGCAGCATCCGTCGCATTGCCTTCAGTCACACCCTCAGCCGGTGGGACGTGCGCTTCTCTCCCTACCTCTACATCTCCCCGTTCTTCATCGTGTTCGCCCTGGTGGGACTGTTCCCCCTCGCCTACACCGCCTGGGTTTCGCTGCACGACTGGAACCTGATCGGCGGCCAGGGCGACTTCGTGGGCCTGAAGAACTACAGCACCGTGCTCTCCCAGCCCTACTTCTGGACCTCGCTGCGCAACACCTTCAGCATCTTTCTGCTCTCCGCGGTGCCCCAGATGGTGCTCGCCCTGGCCATCGCCGCCTTTCTCGACAGCAACCTGCGCGCCAAGACGTTCTGGCGCATGGGCGTGCTGCTGCCCTACGTGGTGGCCCCGGTCGCGGTGGCTCTCATCTTCAGCGACCTGTTCGGTGACCGCTACGGCCTGATCAACGACGGGATCATGGCCCTCGGCGGGGAACCCGTGCGCTGGCACGTCGACGTGATTCCCAGCCACATCGCCATCGCCACGATGGTGAACTTTCGCTGGACCGGCTACACCGCGCTGATCTTTCTGGCCGCCATGCAGGCCGTGCCGCGGGACTACTACGAAGCCGCCACCCTCGACGGCGCCGGCCGGCTGCGCACCTTCTGGTCGATCACCGTGCCGCTGCTGCGCCCCGTGATCATCTTCGTGGTGATCACCTCCACCATCGGCGGGCTGCAGATCTTCGACGAGCCGCGCATGTTCGACCAAGCCGGCCAGGGCGGCGCCAACCGGCAGTGGCAAACCCTCACCCTGTACATCTACGAGCTGGGTTGGGGGCAGCGCAACTTCGGCCGGGCGTCTGCCGTGGCCTGGCTGTTGTTCGTGATCATCGTGCTCATCGCCCTGATCAACTTTCTGATCAGCCGGCGCATCAGCGCCACCACCGAACGCATCAATTCACTGAAGGGAACCCCATGAGCCGCAGAGTCGGCGGATTCGACCGCCCACCCCGCCTGTGGGTCTACGGGGTGCTCCTGGTCGTGCTCGGAGCCTCGTTCTTTCCCATCTGGTGGTCGTTCCTGATCGGCAGCCAGGACGCCGCCGCACTCAACCAGAACGGTTGGATGTGGCTGCCCGGCGGCAACTTCATCCCCAACGCCATGCGGGTGATCGACACCATCCCGTTCTGGACGGCCCTGATGAACAGCATCATCGTGTCGTCGGCCGTGGCCGTGAGCGTGGTGATGTTCTCCACCCTCGCCGGCTACGCCTTCGCCAAACTCAAGTTTCGGGGGCGTGAGGGACTGCTCATCTTCGTGATCGCGACGATGGCCATCCCCACCCAGCTGGGCGTAGTGCCGTTGTTCATCGTGATGAGCCGGCTGGGCTGGACCGGCAGCCTCTGGGCCGTGATCGTGCCCGGCATGGTCACCGCCTTCGGCGTGTTCTGGATGACCCAGTACCTGCGCGACGCTCTGCCCGACGAACTCATCGAGGCCGTGCGCATGGACGGCGCCAGCATGCTCGGCAGCTTCTGGCACGTGGGCCTGCCCGCCGCCCGGCCGGCCGCGGCCATGCTGGCCCTGTTCACCTTCGTGGGCACCTGGACCAACTTCTTCTGGCCCTTCATCGTTCTCGACCCCGGCAACCCCACCCTGCCGGTGGCCCTGCAACAACTGCAGGCCGCCTTCTTCGTGGACTACTCCCTCGTGCTGGCCGGCGTTGTCTTGTCGATCATTCCGCTGATTCTGGTGTTCATCTTTCTGGGCAAGCAGCTCGTCACCGGAATCATGCAGGGCGCCGTCAAAGGCTGACCCGGCACTCTCTTTCTTTCTTCTCCCGTTAGGACCCCATGTCTTCTGCCCGCACGTTTCCCCACGATTTTCTGTTCGGAGCGGCCACCGCCGCCTACCAAATCGAAGGCGCCGCCCACGAAGACGGCCGCACCGACTCCATCTGGGACACCTTCAGCCGGGTGTCCGGCGCCGTGATCAACGCCGACAACGGCGACGTGGCCTGCGACCACTACCACCGCTACCGTGACGACGTGGCGCTCATGAGCGAACTCGGCCTGCAGACCTACCGGTTCAGCACCTCGTGGGCCCGCGTGCAGCCCGACGGCGGCCCGATCAACCCGCTCGGCCTCGACTTCTACTCCCGGCTGGTCGACGAACTCGTCGAGGCCAACATCAAGCCGTGGCTCACGCTCTACCACTGGGACCTGCCGCAGGCCCTCGAAGATCAGGGCGGCTGGACCAACCGCGACACCGCCGAACGGTTTCGGGACTACGCGCTCTCCGTGCACGATGCCCTCGGCGACCGCGTGAACATCTGGACCACCCTGAACGAACCCTGGTGCTCCTCGTTTCTCAGCTACACGGCCGGGGCGCACGCCCCCGGGCACCAGAGCAAGCCGGCCGGACTCGCCGCCGCCCACCACCTGATGCTCGGGCACGGGCTCGCCGTTGAGGCGCTGCGTGAGCGCGACTCGAACCTCAACCTGGGCATCACCCTCAACCTCACCGTGGCCAAGCCGGCCGACCCGACCCGACCCGGAGACGTCGACGCCGCCCGTCGCATCGACGGGCAGTTCAACCGCTTCTTTCTCGACCCCCTCTTTCGCGGCTCCTACCCCGCCGACGTTCTCGACGACGTGGCCGGGCTCGGGCTCGACACGGTCGTTCGAGACGGCGACCTGGCCCAGATCATGCAGCCGATCGACACCCTGGGCGTGAACTATTACCACGGTGAGTTGGTGAGCGATCGGGCGGCGCAGCATCCGCTGCCCGGAGAAGCGCCGACCACACGGGTCGTGCAGTCCCCGTTCCCCGCCGCCGACGGCGTCTTTCACCACCCTCAGGGACTGCCGCTCACCGCGATGAACTGGGAGGTGCAGCCGGCCGGGCTGACCGAGCTGCTGCAGCGCGTCGACCGGGACTACACCGGCGACCTGGCCACCAACCTGTACGTCACCGAGAACGGCGCCGCCTACGACGATGAGGTGACCGACGACGGCCGGGTGGCGGATGCCGACCGCACCGCTTTTCTCACGGCCCACCTCGACGCCGTGCTCGACGCCATCGACTCGGGTGTCGAGGTGAAGGGCTACTTCTACTGGTCGCTGCTCGACAACTACGAGTGGGCGTGGGGCTACGCCAAGCGGTTCGGGATCGTGCGCGTGGACTATGACACCCAGCAGCGCACCATCAAGGACAGCGGGCGGGCCTATGCCGCGGTCATTCGCAACCGAGCGCTTGTGCCTATCATGACACCATGACGACCGATTCAGCCCCCGCCACCGGCCTGCCCACCCTGGAAATGGTGGCCGCGGCGGCGGGGGTGTCCCGGGCGACCGTGAGCCGCGTGGTGAACGGCTCCCCCAAGGTGCGCCCCGAGGTGCAGGCACTGGTGCAGACGGCCATCGACGAGCTGCACTACGTGCCCAACCGGGCCGCCCGGTCGCTCGTGAACCGCCGCACCCAGGTGATCGCGCTCGTGGTTCCCGAGAACCTCGCCATGTTCTTCGGCGACCCCTACTTCGCCGCGATCGTGCAGGGCATCACCCGGCGCCTGAACGCGAGCGACTACATGCTCAATCTGCTCGTGGCCGCCAGCGACCCGGGCAGCAAGACCACCCGCTACCTGCGCTCGGGCAACGTCGACGGAGCCCTGATCGTGTCGCACCACACCGGGGACGCGTTCGTGGCCGGGATCGTGGGCGCCCTGCCCCTGGTCTTCGGCGGACGACCCTCGATCGAGGCGGCCGCCGACGTCTACTCCGTCGATGTCGACAACACGGCCGGGGCAGCGGATGCGACCCGCTACCTGATCGACGCCGGCCGCCGCCGGATCGGCGCCATCACCGGCCCGTTGGACATGCCCGCCGGACTCGACCGTTTCGTCGGTTTCACGAACGTGATGGCCGAGGCCGGCCTCGACGCGCACGCCGTGGAACACGCGGACTTCACGGCCGCGGGCGCCGCCCGCGCGGCCGACCGGCTGCTCGACCGGGTGCCCGACCTGGACGCGCTGTTCGTGGCGAGCGATCTGATGGCCACCGGAGTGCTCGACGTGCTGCGTGCCCGGGGCCGCGCCGTTCCCGACGATGTCGCCGTGGTCGGCTTCGACGACAGCCCCTCCGCCCTGGCGGCGAGCGTGCCGCTCACCACGATCAGGCAGCCCTCCGAGGAGGCGGGCTATCTCATGGCCGACGGCCTGCTGCGCCTGCTCGCCGGCGACACCGACGTGATCCGGCGCACCATCCTGCCGACCACATTCGTGAAACGCGCCTCCGCCTGAGCGCACCACGCAGAACCCGGAAAGGCCCGAAATATGACGTATCCCGTTTTCGACACCCGCGTGACCTACCCCGGGGGAGCACTCACGGCATCCGCCACGGTGCTGCACGCGGAGGACCTGCCCGATGGCCGCCGCGCGGTACTGCTCGACGTGACGAGCGCGCACCCCGTCGATGCGGGCTGGCCCGACCAGGGCGCCGACCGGGCGACACTGCAGCTGGGCACGCACGAGATCGGTCTGCTGGACTGCGTCGTGGGCGCCACCGATGGCGCCGGCCTGCATCTGGGCCGGCAGATTCCGGTGCCCAAGGGCACCGCGGGCTGGGCCTTCGTCGTGGTGCACATCGTGGCCGGTGACGCGGCCCTCGCCGAGGGTGACACCGTGCGGGTCTCGGTCGACGCGGGCGTTCGCGCGCGCACCTCTGCCGGGCACACGGCCTGCCACCTGGCTTCGCTCGCCCTGAACCTCGCCGTGGCCGACCGCTGGAAGAAACAGCCCCGCGCCGACGCCCTCGGCTCCCCTGACTTCGACGGCACCGCCATCGACGTGTCGCTCATCACCGAGAACGCCTCCACCGACACCTACCGGCTGGGCAAGTCGTTGCGCAAGAAGGGCTTCATCACCGAGGGTCTGGCTGAGGCGTTGCCCGCACTCCGCAGCGCCGTCAACACCACGCTCGCCGGCTGGGTGGCCACGCAGGCCGCGGTGCGCGTGGACCGCGACGGCGAACGCCTCACCGACCGCCGCTACTGGGCGTGCGACCTGCCCGGCCTGAGCGCCGTCATCCCCTGCGGCGGAACGCACGTGAGCACCCTCGGCGAGCTCGACCGGCTGCGGGTGAGCCTCGCCCTGACCGATGTCGAGGGCACCAGCGTGCTCACAATGGTCACCACCGTCGGCTGACGCCGCCGGCGGCTTCTTCGATACGCTGGCGTGATGGGTAACTCAGACACACCACGGCTGCGCCGCCCCATCGTCGCCGGGCTGCTGGGGCTGGCCGCCGTGGCCGCCTACGCCATCGTCGGCGTGCTGCAGATACTCGTCTTCAACCCGTTGGCGGCCGTGCCCGGGGCGACGCTCGCCGAGATTCGAGCGCAGATGGCCCAGGCCGATCAGCCGCTCACCGCGAACGCGGTCGTCACCTGGGCCATCACCGGGGTTCTGCTGGCCGTCTTGGTTCTGGTGATCGCGGCCACGCGCCACACTCTGAGCACAGAGCTGGTGGTGGCGGCCACTCTGGTGCTGCTGGTTTTCGCGGCTCCCGGGCACATCTTCGTGGCCTTCCTGCCCGGCATGTCGCTGGCCGACACCTTCATGATTTCGGGCGGCGACCATGCCCCCTGGGGCGCGGTGCTGTACCTGGTCAGCGGCCTGGCCCTCGCCGCGCTGATCGTGCTGATCATTCGCGCGGCACGGGCGCCAGCGGGCGGCCCCGTCACGCTGCCCACCCGGTAAGCGCTCAACACCCCGCGCCGCGCCGCGGCCGTTCCGGGGTTTTAGGGGCTGGCGTCGTGCCGGGCGTCGTGGCACAGTGCCGCTATGCCCGATGCAGATGAGCAGACCGGTCCCCCTGCGCCTCGCCGGCCGAGCGCACCAGACGCTCGCACCCCGCGAGACAGTTTCGGTCACGCCGCCGTCATCTCGGCCTTTCTGGCGCTGGCGGGAGCGCTGATTCCGTTCGTGAACTACATCGCGGCTCTGCTCGCCCTCGCGGCCATCACGCTCGGCATCGTCGCCATCGTGCGCTCCGGCCACCCTCGCCGACGCGCACTCACCGGCATCACGGTGGGCGTGATCGCGCTGATTCTCTCGATCGTGCTGGCCGTCATCTATACGGCGGGCATCATGCGGGTCGTCGACGACGAGCGCGACCGCACCTCGCAGTCCGGCAGCACCGCCCCGTCCCGCTCGTGGTGATGCCATACGCCTCCGGCACCGGGTCGCGCGGTCTCGATCCTCGCAAGCTCGGCCTCGACCGGCGATACCTCGCGCCCATCCCGCCGGTCGAGGCGCGAGG
>JAWOHA010000101.1:0-15067 GCA_046496385.1 Cryobacterium sp.
CGCGGGCTGCGCGGTGCAGCCGCCGGCCGGAACGGCGAAACCTGTGTCAACATTGTCCTCGACGAGGAGGTGACCGGGATGAAGATGAGGTCGAAGACCCTGCCGGCACCGCTGTTCGCCCTTGCCGTGGTGCTGACCCTTACCGGGGCCGCCAGTCCCGGTCTCGTCGGCCCGGCACCCGCTGAGCAGCCGGCACTGCACGCCGGCCCGGACATCGATCCATCGTCCGGAGCCCCGTCGCCGCGCGGAACCGATCCGTCGCCGCGCTGGATCGCCGCGTGGGGGGCTACTCCCGAGGGAACACAAAGCGCCCCCGCCGATTCGAGTGTGCGCAACATCGTGCGAATCTCGGTGACCGGAACCGAAGTGCGCGTGCGCATCGCCAACCCCCGGCCCGGCGGCCCGTCGCTGTCGGTGGGATCGGCCACGGTCGCCCTCCAGCAGGGAACCCTCGGTGCCGATGTGGTGCCCGGCACGACCACCGTGCTGACCTTCGACGGCAAGCCCGGCATCGTCGTTGCACCGGGCACGGACGCCGTGTACAGCGACGCCGTGACGTTTCCCGTCACCGCCAACTCGAACCTGGCCGTGACCCTGCACCTTCCGTTGGCGGCGAACCCCGACGTGGGCGGTTCGCAGTGGAACAGCTCGTACGCGACCACGGCCGGCGGCGGCGACCAGACCGGAAACGAATCCGGATCGGCCTTCCCGACAGTGCTCGACGAGACGTATGCCCTCACCGCCGTTGACGTGCTCAGCACCGACGCCGACGGCGCGTTTGTCGGGCTCGGAAGCTCGACGCTGCACGGGTCAAACTCCACCCGGGACGGCTACGATCGGGTACTGGACCTGCTCATCACCCGCAACCAGACCGAGGTCGCGGCGGGTAACCGTAAGGGCATCGTGGGAGCCGGCATCGGCGGGGACACCCTGCATGCGGCTGTCGGTCGTCTCGACCGTGATGTGCTGTCACAGTCCGGGGTGACCGGCGTGGTGGTCTGGGCCACCAACGATCTGATCACCCGCACGGCGGCACAGATCATCGCGGACTACGAGATTGTCATTGCTCGCAGCCACGCGGCCGACGTCAAGGTGCTCTGTCCGACCTGGCTGCCCGCTGCCCAGTCACTCGGTGCGAGCGAGGAGCGTTCCAAGCTCAACGACTGGATCGGCAACAGCGGGCGCTGTGACGACACCGTCGACTGGGATCGCACGATGCGCAGCGATTCCCGTTCCGACAGTTTCCAAGCCGAATTCTTCTCCGACGGAATCCACCCGAACGCTGCCGGGCACGCCGCGCTGAGCGAGGCCACTCCGTTGCGCTGGTTCACGGATCAGCCGTACCCGTTGCGCTACCGAGGCTGAGAATCCGTTGACGCCGGCGCGATCATTCGTGGTCGGGACGGGGGGCCGCGTGACCGGCAGCGGGCGCGCCGATGCTCACGGAACGACCGTCACCGGGTGACGGCAGGTCGGGCCCGGTGGGCTGTGCGGGCGGCACCATCACCGGCACTGCGCCCGGTCCGGTCACGCGGCCGGAGGGGATCTTCGTCTTCTGACGCCAGTCATGCAGCCGGGCCCAAACGTACATCAGCACGAGGGTTGCGGCCGCGAGGCGGGCGCTCTCACCCATGGTTCGGTTCAAGACCACGGGCACGCTGATCTGCACCAGGGTCAGAATCACGTAGGACTCCAGGCTGCGCCGTCCGATGACCTCCAGGGGCACGGCCAACCTTCGGATGCCGCGTGCGAGCCGGTTGATGATCCAGTAGAGCACCACGAAGACGCAGGCCGTGATCACCATTCGGCCCAGACCCAGGGTGCCTTTGTCGAGCAGGTTGTGAAAGCCCGGGGCCAGGCCCGGGAAATCAGCGGTGCGCAGCACGAGCACACCGCCGCCCATGAACACGGCGCCGAGCCCGATCGCGAAGATCACGGCGGTCGCGCTCTGCAGCCGGCGAGCCAGGTCGTGCTTCTTCCACGACCACCCCACCACGAACGCCGCGAGGAAGAGCAGCTGCCAGGTGCCCCAGTTGAAGCTGACGATACTGTCTTCGTCACGGGGCAGGGTGAACACCCGGGGGTACAGCTGGGCGGCCAGATAGAGGGCGATCACGCCCAGGACGAGGAACAGAAGCCGGCCGCGCCGCAGGAGGGCCGTGGCCCCCAACGCCAGAATGAGCAGGATCACGTACATGCTCAAGATGTCGAGATAGGGCGGATTGACCTGCAGCAGGAGCACGCGCGCCGCCGTCGGCAGCGCGTTCTCCCAAGAGGGCAACGTGGGAAGAAGGAACGTGGCCGAGGCGACGGCGCCCGCGGCGAAGGCCAACAGGACAGTGGATATCTGCACGATGTAGATCAGGCCGGTGCGCCGGAGCAGGGTTCGCTGGGCGGCAGCGAGCGTGCCTCGGGTGACCCTGCTCTGTTGCACCATTCCCAGCACCAGACCAGACAACAGCACGAATCCGGTGGCCCCGTCAAACCAGAACCCCGGGTGGAAGTGGATGATCTTGGTGGAGAGAGAGGTGTGCGCGAGGTGGCCGAACGTCATGCTGACAAGGCACAGGCCACGAATCAGATCGATCGCGCCGTCTCGTTGTCTGCGTGGTTTTGTGCTGCTCAAAATCGCCCTCCGTCCAGCTCCTCAAAGCGGGCAAAGGCACACCTCGTACTGGTCAGTCTGTCATAAGTGGCCAGCGGGGTCCCCACGGCACCTTGCTCTCCCCTTCCGAGCGCACTACGGTGCCCGGTGTCAGAGTGTCGACATGCGGCGTGCGGGTCAGCCGTGGGGTCGGGTGTCCACCGGGGGCCTGCGTCGGGAGGCCGGGTATGACCTTTCGCAGCACAGACCTTCGTGTTGACGACCCGCACGCCACGGGCGTTGATGACGTGTTGGCGGCGCTGGCCGTTGACTCGGAGACGGGCCTGTCGAGTCTTGAAGCCCGGGCACGACGGGAACGGCACGGTCGAAACGTGCTGCGCCGGCAGGCGCCAACCTCGACAGTGAGCATTCTGGTCGACCAGTTTCGCAGTGTTGTCGTGCTGGTGCTCGTGGCCGCCGCGATTGCGGGGTTCGCCATCGGTGAGTACGTCGAATCGATCGCCGTGACGGTGGTGTTGGTCGTCAACACGGTAGTCGGCTTCGTCACCGAGCTGCGTTCGGTGCGTTCGGTGGAGGGGCTGCGGCGCATGGTGTCGTCGATCGCGGACATCAGGCGTGACGATCGGCGTCACGAGGTCGACGCCTCAGAGCTCGTGCCCGGCGATGTGGTCAGTCTGGAGGCGGGTGATCGGGTTCCCGCCGATCTGCGGTTGATCGAGGCGTCGGATCTGACCGCTGTCGAGTCCGCACTGACCGGGGAGAGCGCCGCGGTGCAGAAATCGGTCGACCCGGTCGACCCCGACGCCGCCATCGGCGACCGCGACAGCATGCTCCATATGGGCACAACCGTGCAGTCAGGCCGTGCGCGCGGGGTCGTCGTGGCGACGGGGCTGGACACCGAGGTGGGTCGTGTCGCCGAGCTCGTGGATCAGATCGCGGGCGGGCGTGCGCCGCTGCAGGACGGGTTGGAACGACTGGGACGCACCCTGTCGATCGCCGTCGTGCTTCTGGTCGCCGTGCTGATCCCGGTCGGCCTGCTCCGCGGCCTCGATCTGGAAGAAGTGGTCACTGTGTCGATTGCGCTGGCCGTCGCCGTCGTTCCGGAGGGCCTGCCGATCGTCGCCACGTTGACGCTGACCGTCGGGATGGTGCGCATGGCCCGGCGTCACGCCCTGGTGCGTCGCCTGCCGACGGTCGAAACTCTGGGCTCGACCACGGTGATCGCCTCCGACAAGACCGGCACGCTCACCATGAATGAGATGGAGGTCGTTGAGGTCGTGCTCGCGGACGGAGTAGACGAGCACCTGTTGTGGGAGAGCGCGGTGCTGGCCAATGACGCCCATGTGAGCGAGAACGGGGTGGGCATCGGCGACCCGACCGAGGTCGCCCTGCTGCGCGCAGCTGAGCGCGGCGGCGAGGATTGGCGCGCGATTCGCGCGCTCGGGGAGCGCCGGGCCGAGGATCCCTTCGATTCCGCGAGTATGCGAATGGCCGTCGTCACCGGCGATACGGTGCATGCCAAGGGTGCGCCGGAGGTTCTGCTGGCCGGACAGGAGGACTCCCCGCTGGCGCGCGCCGCACGAGACATGGGGGCGCGGGCGCTGCGCACACTCGCCATCGGTCGGCGCCACACGCCGGCGGGTGAGATCCCGGATGGATCAGACCCGGATGCGGCCGCCTACGTGGGGCTCCACGTTCTCGGCATGGTGGGCATCCAGGACCCGCCGCGGGAGTCGGCCGTGCGCGCGGTCGACATGCTCCAGAAGGCGGGCATCCGCATCATCATGGTGACCGGAGACCGACCCTCGACCGCGCTGGCCGTGGCCAGGCAGATGGGGATCCGTGCAGACCGGGTGCTGACCGGCCACGAACTCGCCCGGCTCGACGACGATTCCTTCAGCCGCGAGGCCGCCAAGATCGACGTCTATGCCCGCGTCGCGCCGGAACAGAAGCTCCGCATCGTTCGCGCGCTCCAGGCCCGCGGTGATGTCGTCGCGGTCACCGGAGACGGAGTCAACGACGCGCCGGCTCTCCGGCAGGCGGACGTGGGCGTGGCCATGGGCAGCGGAACCGACGTGGCACGCGAATCCGCCGACATCGTGCTCACCGATGACAACTTCGCAACCATCGAGGCGGCCGTCGAAGAGGGGCGACGGATCATCAACAACATCCGCCACTTCGCCCAGTTTCTGTTCAGCTGGCACCTCGGGGTCGTTCTGATCGTGGCCTCCTCGTTCAGCATCGGGTTCAGTGCGCCCCTGGGCGCATTGATGATTCTCTGGAACAACCTCGTCATCGACGTGATCCCCTCCTTCGCGCTGGCCCTGGAACCCGGCCGGGAAGACGCGATGCGGGAGCGACCGCGCCCCAAAGGCGATCCCGTCCTGGGCCGCGGTGCCGGGCGGCGGATCATCACCCAGGGTGTGCTGATCGCCGGCGTCGGGCTGGGCGCCTACTTCTGGGCGCTGGGCCCGCTGGGCCTGGATCTGCCGGCCGCCCAAACGGTCACTTTCGTCGCCATCACGGCCGCCCAGCTTCTCGCGGTCTTCAATGCGCGCTCGGCGCGGGGTTCCGGGTTCACCGGCGCGGCGCGCAACCCCTTTCTCTGGGGAGGGCTGAGCATCACCGTCGCCCTTGAGGCTGCTGCGCTCGGGATCGCACCCCTGCGCGATGTGCTCGGCCTCACCACGCTGCCCGCAGAGGGCTGGCTGGTCGCGGCCGCTCTGGCACCGTTGCCGCTCCTGCTCACGCAGACGGTGCGGATCATGCGTGAACGAGGTGCCAGCCGATGACCCGGGCAAGACAGCGGAGGCCCTCTCGACGTGCCGCCGGGGGAGCGGCAGAGTCACACGCACACGCACACGCACACGGCCTCGAGACCGTATCGTTCGACCGGATCGCTGGGTATCGTCGTGTATCGTTGAATATCGTTCACGATTCAGACAGAGGAGATCATCATGGGTGGTTCATTTCCCAAGGGCGGGTACGGCGCCGGTAACAACATCGACGGCATGTGGCAGGCGATGGAGCAGATCCGTTCACGGTTCGAGAAGCAGACCGGCACTCGTGCCGGTCGCGGTGAAGTGCGCACGGCCGTGCTGGCGCTGCTCGCTGAGGCGCCGATGCACGGCTACCAGATCATTCACGAAATCGAGGAGCGCAGCGGCGGCAGCTGGAAGCCCAGTGCCGGCTCGGTCTACCCGACCCTGCAGCTGCTCGCCGACGAGGGCCTGATCAGCGCCGAAGAGTCCAACGGCCGCAAAATCTACTCGCTCACCGACGAGGGTCGCGAAGCAGTCGCTGACGGGGGAACGGCGGCGCCGTGGGACTCGACAGGTTCGACGTCCAACAGCTTCACCTCGCTGCCCAAGGCGGGTATCGAGCTTGCGCAGGCGGCAGCTCAGGTGAGCCGCACCGGCTCCCCGGAGCAGATCAAGCAAGCCGTCACCGCGCTCGACGAGGCGCGTCGCCGCCTCTACTCGATCCTCGCTCAGGACTGACGGGGTGCCACCGGCTCGACGGGGTCGTAACGATTCGGATTCGGGCGCGGGCAATACCCGCGCCCGGTACCGCCGCATTCTGCGTTTTGCCGGCTTCAATCTCGCCGTCACGTGGTGGTACGAGTTGTTCCTGCCTCGCATCGGGCTGGTGAAGATTGCAGAACGCACACGACCCCGGCGCATGCGCCGCATCGCGAGAAGCTTTCATGTTCTGGCCGCAGATCTCGGCGGCCTGATGATCAAGGTCGGGCAGTTCATGTCGTCGCGCCTTGACGTACTGCCGCCCGAGATCACCGCCGAGCTTGCGGGGCTGCAGGACGAGGTGGCACCGGTGTCGTTCGCCGCGATCCGCAAGGCCGTCGAGGCTGAGCTGGGGGTGTCGCTCGAGCGGGCCTTCGCGACGGTCGACGAGACGCCCGTCGCTGCGGCGTCGCTCGGCCAGGCGCACCGCGCCCGACTCTCATCGCTCGACGCAGACGACACCGGGTTGCAGGACGTCGTCATCAAGGTGCAGCGCCCGGGCATCGGAGAGATCATCGACGTCGACCTGGCGGCACTGCGCAAGGTGGGGGGCTGGCTCAGTCATGTGCGGCTGGTCTCCAACCGGGTCGACATGCCGGCACTCGTGGAAGAGTTCGCTGTGACGAGCCTCGAAGAGATCGACTACCTGCACGAGGCCGCCAGTTCTGAACGTTTCGCGGCGGCTTTCGCCGACGACGACCGGGTGAGCGTGCCCAGTGTCGTCTGGGAGCGCACCACGCGCCGTGTTCTGACCATGGAAGACGTGACGGCGATCAAGATCAACGACGTCGAGGCCCTCGTTGCGGCGGGGATCGACCCGGCAGATGTGGCCCCGGTTTTCGCGGAGGTCATGTTCGACCAGATGTTCACCAAGGGGTTCTTTCACGGCGACCCGCATCCCGGCAATATCTTCGTCACTCCGGTTGCTGACGGTGCCGGTGCGCGCCCGTGGAAGCTGACGTTCATCGACTTCGGCATGATGGGCGAGGTTCCCACCAGCACGCGCAGCGGGCTGCGCAAGATGCTGATCGCCGCCGCCTCCCGTGACGGGCGCGGCCTGGTCAATGCGATGAACGATGTGGGCGTGCTCCTTCCCTCTGCAGAAACGAAGGAGCTGGAGCGGGCCATGACGCAGCTGTTCGCCCGGTTCGGTGGCATGGGCTTCGCCGAGCTGCGCGAAGTCGACCCGCGGGAGTTCCGCGACTTCGCGGTGCAGTTCGGTGATGTGGTGCGCTCGCTGCCGTTCCAGTTGCCGGAGAACTTCCTGCTGATCATTCGGGCGATGTCCCTGACCTCCGGTGTGTCCAGCGCGCTCAATCCCGCGTTCAACCTCTGGGACTCCGTCGAACCGTATGCGGCGCAGCTGCTGCGTGACGAGAGCGGCAATCTGGTGCAGGACATCGCCAAGCAGGCGGTGGAAACGGCCGGCATCGTTTTTCGACTGCCGAAACGGCTTGATGATCTCATCACTGGATTTGAAGACGGATCTGTGTCGGTTGCCAGTCCGGGTCTGGAGAAACGGGTCACCCGACTCGAGCGCGCTGCGCGTCAAACCGTCTCGGCGCTTCTGTTCGGCGCCCTGCTGATCGCGGGTGTCATGTCGCGGGCGGATGACCCGGTGCTGGGCATCGTGTTGATGGTCGCGTCCGTCGGTCCGCTGCTGCACGCGTTGTTCGCGGCTCGTCTCGCCGTCTAGAACGATGAAGCTCCGGCTCGGCCCCACCCGTGCGGGTGGGGCCGAGCCGGATTCGCGCGCGGCCTGGACCGAGCTGAGGGCCTAGGCCGAGCGGAGTGATTAGACCGAGCGCAGGACAGCGACGACCTTGCCGAGAATCTCGGCGAAGTCACCGACGATGGGCTCGAAGTTGCTGTTGCGCGGCAACAACCAGGTGTGCCCGTCGCGCTGACGGAACACCTTGATGGTGGCCTCGTTGTCGAGCATCGCGGCCACGATCTCGCCGTTTTCGGCCGTTTTCTGCTGACGCACGACAACCCAGTCGCCGTCCATGATGGCGGCGTCGATCATGGATTCGCCGACAACCTTGAGCATGAACAGCTCGCCCTTGCCCACCAGCTGGCGGGGGAGCGGAAAGATCTCATCGATCTGTTGCTCGGCCATGATGGGGATACCGGCGGCGATGCGGCCCACCAGCGGCACCATGGCGGCGTCGCCGACGGCCACGCCCACGGGGAACTGGTCATTCTCGCGGGGTTCGTCGCTCTCGGGCTGCGTCACCTCGATGAGTACCTCGAGTGCCCGCGGGCGATTCGCGTCGCGGCGCAGGTAGCCACTGAGCTCGAGCTGGTGCAACTGGTGAGTCACGCTCGAGAGCGAGGCCAGCCCCACGGCGTCACCGATTTCTCGCATGCTCGGCGGATAGCCACGCCGGCTGACCGAACGCTGGATCACATCGAGAATGGCGAGCTGGCGTTTGCTGAGAGTCTTGCGTCTGCGCGTCAGGGGCTTCTCGGCCGTCACCGGCTCTGCTGCCGCTGTCTCTGCTGCCGCTGTCCCTGCTGCCGCTGCCACTGTCTCTGTTGCCACTGCATCACTCGATTTCGAACCACTCGATTCCGAACCACTCGATACCGAGCCACTGGATACCTGGGTCACTTGTCTCTCCTTGCGTCGGTCCCGGTCGGCACAGGCCGCTCCGCGGGAATGTCGGTGGTGTCTGGTTGTGTCATCAACGAACACCTTTTCTGACGAAAGTTTATCTTTCCTCAGGAGCCCAAGCAAAGATTTATTCGAGTGTTGTGCAGAAGTTCTCGAGATAAAACGCTGTTAGGGGTTGATTCTTCGAAGATTCGAATATAGATTCGGAATATAGATACGCATTCGGCCCTCCCGGCCGAAGGTCGAATGCGTATCTGTCACCAGCCGAACTCACCAAAATGCCGAATATACAGGAGGTACCAACATGAGTGCAGCAGTTCTTCACCTCAGCATGGCCCGAATCAGTCAGAACGCGACCCCGGCATCCGCGCTCGAACCCAGTCACTCCACTCTGCGGCTCACCCGCCGCGGCCGCGTGGTCTTCACGACTCTGGCCGCAGTGCCCTTGGTGGTGGGCGCTCTCGTGCTTGCCATGAGCGGCGGCATGGCCCTGGCCGCCGACGGCAGCACCCCCGGGGCGTTGCCCAGTGCAGACGTCGTGCGCGTCGGCAATACCGTGCCGGTGGCCCCGGTGGCCCCCCACGCCGCAGTCGCGGATGCCGGGGCCGTCAACTTCGTCACCATCCGGCCCGGGCAGTCGCTCTGGGGTGTGGCCCAGGCCGTGGCTCCGCACGATGACCCGCGCGACGTGATCGCCGACATCGTCGCGCTCAACTGCATGACCGTCGACGCCGTGCAGCCGGGTCAGCGACTCGCCCTTCCGGCGGGCCATAGCTACTAGTTTTTACCGTTCGATCGCTCGCGCCGGTCGTGTCGGCCGTAGCATGGTGCTGGTGACCAGTCTCAACGATCTTCCCCTCCGCTCCGATCTCAGGGGCTTGACCCCCTACGGTGCCCCGCAACTGCACGTGCCGGTAGCCCTGAACGTCAACGAGAACACCCATGTGATCCCCGAAGCCGTGGCTGTGGACATCGTGGGCAATCTGGCCCGCGCCATTCTCACCATCAACCGCTACCCCGACCGGGAATTCACCGAGTTGCGTGAGCGTCTGGCAGAGTACCTCGGACACGGGCTCACCCGAGAGAACATCTGGGCCGCGAACGGATCCAACGAGGTGCTGCAACAGGTGCTGCAGGCCTTCGGCGGCCCCGGTCGCCGAGTGCTCGGCTTCGTGCCGACGTATTCCATGTACCCGATCCTGGCTGCCGGAACCGGCACCGGGTGGATAGCCGGCGGTCGCGACGAGCACTTCGAGCTGTCGCCGCAGACCGCCGTGCAGTGGGTCACCGACACCGATCCCGACCTGGTGTTCCTCTGCGCCCCCAACAACCCCACCGGCACACCGCTGTCGCTTGAGACCATCGCCGCGGTCTACGATGCCACCCCCGGCATCGTCGTTGTCGACGAGGCCTACGCCGAATTCGCTCCCGACGGCACCGAGAGCGCCCTGAGCCTGCTCCCCGGCCGGGAACGTCTGCTGGTCTCGCGCACGATGAGCAAAGCCTTCGCCTTCGCCGGGGCCCGGGTGGGCTACCTCGCCGCGGACCCGGCGGTGACGGATGCGCTGCGCCTGGTGCGCCTGCCGTACCACCTCTCCGCCCTGACCCAGGCGGCCGCGACGGCGGCCCTCGCCCACTCCGAGGAAATGCTGGCCATGGTCGCGGACATTCGCGCCCAACGGGACCGCCTCGTGACGGAACTGCGCGGCCTCGGCTATCTCCCGTATCGCAGCGGTAGCAACTTCGTGCTCTTCGGCGGGGTGGCCGATCCGCACGCCACGTTCGAGGCTCTGCTGGCCCAGGGGGTACTCATCCGCGACGTGGGAATAGCCGGTCACCTGCGCGTTTCGGCCGGCACGGCGTCGGAAACGACGGCGTTCCTGCAGGCGCTGGCCCGGGTGCGGCACCTGCCGGTGCCCGAGGCTGAATAAACTAGCCTGATGACTGTTTCTACAACGCCCGCCCGGCCCCGCGTCGCCCACCTGACGCGGGAGACCAGCGAGTCGAGCATCGACCTCGCCCTCAACCTGGACGGCACCGGGGTGAGCACGATTTCCACCTCCGTGCCCTTCTACGACCACCTGCTCACGGCCTTCGCCAAGCACTCCCTGATCGATCTCACCGTGACGGCGCACGGCGACACCCACATCGACGTGCACCACACCGTGGAAGACGTGGGCATCGTGCTGGGTGAAGCGATCAAAGAGGCGCTCGGCGACAAGAGCGGCATCTCCCGTTACGGTGACGCGCTGGTGCCGCTGGACGAAGCCCTGGTCCAGGCCGTCGTGGACATTTCCGGGCGCCCATACCTCGTGCACGGCGGCGAACCGGCCGGTTTTGAGTTTCACCTGATCGGGGGGCACTTCACCGGATCCATGGTGCGGCACGTCTTCGAGGCGATCACCCTGCACGCCGCCCTGACCGTGCACGTCACCGTGCTCGGCGGCCGAGACCCGCACCACATCGCCGAAGCCGAGTTCAAGGCGTTCGCGCGGGCGTTCCGTCAGGCCAAGGCCCTGGACCCGCTCGTGCACGGGGTCCCGTCGACCAAGGGGGCGCTGTGACGCACGTCGTCGTCCTGGACTACGGCACCGGTAACGTGCACTCCGCCGTGAAGGCGCTCGAGCTGGCCGGCGCCGACGTGACCCTCACCGGCGACCGCCGACTCGCTCTGGAAGCCGACGGACTGCTCGTTCCCGGCGTCGGCGCGTTCAGCGCCGTGATGGACGCCCTGACGGGCGTGGGCGGTGGAGACATCATCGACCGTCGCCTCGCCGGCGGACGGGCGGTGATGGGCATCTGCGTGGGAATGCAGGTGCTCTTCGAACGTGGCGTCGAACGCGGGGTCGACACCGAGGGGCTGGGGGAATGGCCGGGAACCATCACCGAATTGCAGGCTCCGGTGCTGCCCCACATCGGCTGGAACACCGTGACACCCGACGAGGACTCCCGGCTCTTTCGCGGCATCGAGCAGGAACGCTTCTACTTCGTGCACTCGTACGCCGCGCAGGAGTGGACCCTCGACGTGCAGCCGCCTTTTCCCCAACCGCGCCTGACCTGGGCCGACCACGGCGGACCGTTTCTGGCCGCGGTCGAGAACGGGCCCCTGGTCGCAACCCAGTTCCACCCGGAAAAATCCGGCGATGCCGGCATCCGCCTGCTGCAAAACTGGCTCGGTACCCTGCGCGACTGACCAGCAGTACACTGATTCGGCCCCCGCGGCCACCCCGAACAAGGACACCATGAGCGAATTCACCAGAGCCCCCAAACTGACCCTGCTGCCGGCCGTTGACGTGGCGGGCGGCAAAGCCGTGCGCCTCACCAAGGGCGAAGCGGGCACCGAAACCAACTACGGTGACCCCATTGACGCCGCAACCGACTGGGCCCGTCAGGGCGCCGAATGGATTCACCTGGTTGACCTCGATGCCGCGTTCGGCCGGGGCAGCAACACCGGAGTGATGAAGAAGGTGATCCGCCAGATGAAGGGCGTCAACGTGGAACTCTCGGGCGGGATCCGCGACGACCAGTCCCTCGAAGCGGCCCTGAACACCGGGGTCAAACGCATCAACCTCGGCACCGCAGCCCTGGAAAACCCCGAGTGGGCCGCGAGCGTCATCGCGCAATACGGCGAGGCCGTTGCGGTCGGACTCGACGTGCGCGGCACGACCCTGTCGGCCCGCGGCTGGACCAAGGACGGCGGTGACCTCTGGCAGGTTCTGGAACGCCTCGATCAGGCCGGCTGCGCCCGCTACGTGGTGACCGACGTCACCAAGGACGGCACCCTGCAGGGCCCCAACATCGAACTGCTCAAGCAGGTTCTGGACCGTACCCGCCGCCCCGTGATCGCCTCCGGCGGCATCTCCAGCCTCGACGACATCGCCGCGCTGCGGGAACTGGTTCCGCGCGGCCTCGAAGGCGCCATCGTCGGCAAGGCTCTCTACGCCCGTGCATTCACCCTGGCCGAAGCCCTGGACGTCGCGGGTGCGTAGTGGCTCGTAACCTCGGCTCGACAGGCCGGCCGGCCGGCCCCGGCGACGGCCCGGCCGGCGATTCGGCGGGCCAACCGTGGGCCGGCCGCCGCTTCGACCCGGTGGCGGACTCCGATGACGACGGGATGGCCCCCGCGGCTCTGATGAGCGCTCTGGCGGCTTTTCGTGCCCGGGAGATCGGCGAGGAACATGTCGTGGACGTTCTGCGGCAGTCGCGCCTGCTGATTCCTCTGGTGACCCAGCTCGGTGAGGCCGGCACCAACGCCCAGGGCGTCACCATCGACAAGACCCAGGAACTGTCGATCATCACCGTCGCCGGTCCCGATGGGCGCAGCGTGCTGCCCGCATTCACGTCGGCGGCGGCGATGGCCCGGTGGAATCCCCGGGCCCGTCCGGTACCGAGCGACGCCGTGCGCGTCGCCCTGGCGGCAGCGCAGGAAGACACCGAACTCGTGGTGCTCGACCCCACCGGGCCCGACGAGTTCGTGATTCGTCGCCCTGCACTCTGGATGATCGCCCAGTCATTGCCGTGGACGCCGAGTTACGCCAGCGCAGCGGTCGCGGCCGCCTTCGCCGACTCGATCGTGACCGAACTGGCCGTTCTCGGCGTCGAGGTCGCGGCTGGAGACCCGCAGGCCCGTCTTGCCGGACCCGAACTGGTCGTGCGCCTGCAACTGTCCGCCGGCCTCACCCAGACCGAACTCGATGCCGTTCTCGCCCGGCTGGCCTCCCGGTGGTCGGCGAGCGATGTCATCGCCACCGGCGTGGACTCGCTGCGGGTGCAGCTCACGAGCGTGCCGCTAAGCTGATCCGATGGCCGTGAGCGCATCCGAGAACGAGGTCTTCGCGCGTTTCTCACCGGCTACCCGGTCCTGGTTCACCGACGCCTTCACCGCCCCGACCGCGGCGCAGATCGGGGCCTGGGATGCCATCTCCCGGGGCCGTCATGCGCTCGTGGTGGCCCCGACCGGATCGGGCAAGACCCTGGCCGCCTTCCTGTTCGCCATCGACAGGCTCGCCGCCGGTCCGGCGCCGGCCGAGACGGATGCGCCGAGCACCCGGGTGCTCTACATCTCCCCGCTCAAAGCCCTCGGCGTGGATGTGGAACGCAACCTGCGCGCCCCGCTGGTGGGCATCACCCGCGCCGCCGAGCGCCTCGGCGCCGCGCCGCCGCAGGTGAGCGTGGGGGTGCGCAGCGGTGACACCCCGGCCGCCGAGCGCCGCCGACTGGTGAAGAGCCCACCCGACATTCTCATCACCACCCCCGAATCGTTGTTTCTCCTGCTCACCTCGGCGGCCCGGGAATCTTTGCGCGGGGTGCACACGGTGATCATCGACGAGGTGCACGCGGTGGCGTCCAGCAAGCGGGGAGCCCACCTCGCCGTGAGCCTGGAACGTCTCGACGCCCTGCTCGGCACGCCCGCACAGCGCATCGGGCTGTCGGCGACCGTGCGCCCGGCGAGCGAGGTGGCCCGGTTCCTCGGCGGCAGCGCCGCGGTGGAGGTCGTGGCCCCGGCGGCCCAGAAACGCTTCGACCTGCGGGTGGTGGTTCCCGTCGACGACATGAGCCAGCTGGGCCAGGCCCCGCCGCGGGAAGGTTCCACGAACACCGTCGCCCCCCGTGACGGCGACGAGGACCGGGCGACGTCGGGCCAGTCCGGGTCGATCTGGCCCCACGTGGAGGAAGCGATCGTCGATGAGGTGCTGGCGCACTCATCGAGCATCGTCTTCGCCAATTCCCGGCGCCTCACCGAGCGCCTCACCGCACGCTTCAACGAGATCTACGCGGAACGACTCGCCGACGCCGCGCCGGCCGGTGCCGAGCTCGTGCCGGCCGGCGGCGGCGCAGCATCCGCCGGCCGCGCACCCGGTGCCGCGGCATCGGTCACCGCGGGAAGCCTGCCGCCGCGGGCCCCCGCCGAGTTGATGGGCGCAAGCGGTCAGAGCGCCGGCGCACCGCCGCTGCTGGCCCGAGCCCACCACGGCTCGGTGAGCAAGGAACAGCGCGGCCTCATCGAAGACGACCTCAAGTCGGGCCGGTTGCGCTGTGTGGTGGCCACGTCGAGCCTCGAGCTCGGCATCGACATGGGCGCCGTCGACCTGGTGGTGCAGGTGGAATCGCCGCCGTCGGTCGCCAGCGGACTGCAGCGCATCGGCCGCGCCGGACACCAGGTGGGGGAGGTCAGCCGCGGGGTGATCTTTCCCAAGCACCGCGCCGACCTGATTCACGCGGCCGTCGCCGCCGAACGCATGGGATGGGATGACCTCGCCAAGGCTGCCGGTCTGTCCGCCGAATTTACCTGTTCTGCATGTCTTGGCATGCACCACTTGGAAA
>JAWOHA010000113.1:0-11097 GCA_046496385.1 Cryobacterium sp.
CAACCACACGGCGGATTCGATTCTGCGAGTGTCCGTGCAGGGCATCGCCGAAGCGTGCATCACCGATCCGGACGAGCGGTTGCGCCTGCTGTTGGTGGGGGCCATCGCCGATTGTGAGCAGATTCTGCTCGACCCCACGGATTCCCGACCCGCATCCGTTCCCGTCACTCACTAGGACAGGTCGACTCGGCCGGATAAGTCGTTCACAGGACGCGACCATGGCGCGTCGCTGGAAGGCACCCGAGAACCGCCCGACCGGCGCGCACCGTGCTGGTCGGGCGGTTTGGTCGGGCGGTCGGGTCGGGCGGTCGGAGCGCTAGGCGCGGGCGAGTACCCGGGCGGCGACCTCGGCTCGCACGCCCCGGTTGACGGCGGACACGACCGATTTGAGTGAGGCCGTCGAGATGTCGGCGTCGATGCCCACGCCCCAGTACCGGGTGCCGTTCACGTCGAGTTCGACGTAGGCCGCGGCGAGAGCGTCTCCGCCGGCGGACATGGCGTGTTCGACATAGTCGTACAGGGTGATCTCGATGCCGTGACCACTCATGACCTGCAGGAACGCGGCGACGGGACCGTTCCCGGAGCTGTCCGAGCTGCTGACCGCATCGCCGTCACGCATTTCCACGGTGAGGTTGACGGATCCGGCGAGGTCGCTCGAGGTGCGGGTCTTGACCAGCTCGAAGCGTCCCCACGGCCGTTGACCGTCTTCTGAGTCGCTGGGAAGGTACTCGTCGGTGAAGATCGACCAAATCTGGTCGCTCGTGACCTCGCCGCCCTCGTCGTCGGTCTTGGCCTGCACGACGCCGGAGAATTCGATCTGCAGTTTGCGTGGCAGATCGAGGGAGTGATCGGTCTTGAGCAGGTAGGCCACGCCGCCCTTCCCGGACTGCGAGTTGACCCGGATCACGGCTTCGTAGCTCCGGCCGAGATCCTTCGGGTCGACCGGGAGGTAGGGGACGGCCCACACCAGGTCGTTGACCGTGCAGTCCTCCGCGGCGGCCCGGGCATCCATCGACTCCAAGCCCTTTTTGATGGCGTCCTGGTGCGACCCGCTGAAGGCCGTGAACACCAGGTCACCGGCCCACGGGCTGCGCTCGGGCACGGGCAGCTGGTTGCAGTACTCGGCGGTGCGTTTGATGCCGTCGACGTCGCTGAAATCGATCTGGGGGTCGATGCCCTGCGTGAACAGGTTGATGCCCAGCGCAACGAGGTCGACATTGCCGGTGCGCTCGCCGTTGCCGAAGAGGCAGCCCTCGATGCGGTCCGCGCCGGCCAGGTACCCGAGTTCGGCAGCGGCGATGGCCGTGCCACGGTCGTTGTGCGGGTGCAGCGAGAGGATCACGTTGTCGCGGTGGGCGAGGTGACGGCTCATCCACTCGATGGAGTCCGCGTAGATGTTGGGCGTGGCCATCTCCACGGTGGCCGGCAGGTTGATGATGACCTTGCGTTCCGGGGTGGGCTGGAAGACCTCGATCACCTGATTGGAGACGTCCACGGCGAAGTCGAGTTCCGTTCCGGTGAAGCTCTCCGGTGAATACTCGTAGTACACCGTGGTGCCCGGAACGATCTCTTCCATCGCCTTGCAGGTGCGGGCCCCGAACAGGGCGAGATCGATGATGCCCTGCTTGCTCTCCCGAAACACCACGTCTCGCTGCAGCACGCTCGTGGAGTTGTACAGGTGCACGATGGCCTGTTTGGCACCCACGATGGACTCGTAGGTGCGCTTGATCAGGTGCTCCCGGGCCTGGGTGAGTACCTGAATGGTGACGTCGTCCGGAATGGCGCCCTCGTCGATGAGGCTGCGCACGAAATCAAAGTCGGTCTGGCTGGCCGACGGAAAACCGACCTCGATCTCCTTGTACCCGATGCGCACGAGCAGGTCGAACATGATGCGCTTGCGTTCCGGGCTCATGGGGTCGATGAGGGACTGGTTGCCGTCGCGCAGATCGACCGCGCACCAGCGCGGGGCCTGCTCGATGTGCTTGGACGGCCAGGTGCGGTCCGGCAGATCCACACTGAACTGCTCGTGATAGGGGCGGTAGCGGTGAATCGGCAGAGCGGATGCGGTCTGGTTGTTCTTCATGTGGGTGATCTCCTCGTGGATGACAGTAGCCAACGACAAACTCCGCGACGAGGGAGGCCTTCAGATTAGGACTCGTCGCGGCAGCTAAGAAGGAGCAGACCGTTGAACACCTCTGCAGGATACCACGCCGCCGCGGCACCTGTCAGCGCGCGGGGCGTGGGTGATTCGACCGGTTCAGAAGCCGAGACGTCCCAGCTGCTTCGGGTCGCGCTGCCATTCCTTGGCGACCTTGACCCGCAGCGACAAAAACACTCTCTTCCCGACGAGGGGTTCGATCTGTTTGCGGGCCTGCATCCCGACGTCCTTGAGCCGGCTGCCGGATTTGCCGATGATGATACCCTTCTGGCTGTCCCGCTCAACGAACAGGTTCGCGTAGACCTCGACGAGTTCCTGATCGTCACGTTCGATGATGTCGTCGATGGTGACGGCGATGGAGTGCGGCAGTTCGTCGGTGACGCCCTCGAGCGCGGCTTCCCGGATGTACTCCGAAATGCGTGATTCCAGGCTTTCATCGGTGACGGCGTCGGCGGGATACAGCGGCGCCGACGACTCGGGCAGCAGTCGCAGCAGCTCGCCGGCGAGGGTGTCCAGCTGGATCCGGCTGGTCGACGAGATCGGCACGATCGCTTCCCAGTCCCGCAACTGCGAGACCGCGAGCAGCTGATTGGCCACGTTGGTCTTCGAGGACGCGTCGATCTTCGTGACGATCGCGACCTTCTTGGCACGGGGGAAGGCATCCAGCTGCTCGTTGATGAATTTGTCGCCGGGACCGATGGGTTCGTTGGCGGGGATGCAGAGGCCGATCACATCGACCCCGGCGAGCGTCGCGGTCACCAGGCTGTTCAGGCGTTCCCCGAGCAGGGTGCGAGGTTTGTGGATGCCGGGGGTGTCGACCAGGATCAGCTGGCCGTTCTTCTGGTGCACGATGCCGCGAATGGCCCGGCGGGTGGTCTGCGGCTTCGACGAGGTGATCGCGACCTTCTCCCCCACCAGAGCGTTGGTGAGGGTGGACTTTCCCACGTTGGGACGCCCGACGAAGGAGACGAACCCGGCACGGTACGCCGCACCGGCGCTTTCGGCGGGTGAGTGCTCAGTTGTTTCGGTCATGGGGTTCTCCTTCATCGTCCGACACTCCGAGGAATGCCGTCTGCGCGTCAATGAGCGCATCGTCTCGTTCCACCAGTACGGTGCTGATTCTCTTGCGTCGGCCTTCGGTGCGTTCCGCAGTGAGAATCAAACCGCTGAACGTGGCGACCGATCCGGCCACCGGGAGCCGTCCGAGCACCTTGGCCAGGAGTCCCCCGACGGAGTCGACATCATCATCGTCAAGCTCCAGGTCGAAGAGTTCGCCGAGTTCGTCGACCGCGAGCCGGGCGCTGACCCGAAAGTGGCCCGAACCGAGGTCTTCGATCTCCACGACATCGCGGTCGTACTCGTCGCTGATGTCGCCGACGAGTTCTTCGATCAGGTCTTCCAGGGTGACAAGCCCGGCGATGCCGCCGTACTCATCTATCACCATAGCGAGGTGATTGGATTCCAGCTGCATCTGCCGCAGGGCTTCATCCGCCTTCTTCGACTCCGGAACGAACACGGCGGGCCGGGCCAGTTCTCCCACGGTGAGGGTTTCCGCGTTCGCCGGGTGTTCATAGACCAGCCGGGCCGCATCGCGCAGGTAGATGATGCCGGTGACGTCGTCGACCTCACCGTCCAGAACGGGCACGCGGGAGAACCCCTTGCTCAGGAACAGGGCCATTGCCGCGCCGAGCGGGGAGTCGGCGTCGATGGTCACCATGTCGGTGCGGGGAATCATCACCTCCCGCACCAGGGTCTCGTTGAACTCAAAGATGGAGTGGATCAGGTCACGGTCGGCTTCTGCGATCACGTGCATTTCGGTGGCTTCGTCCACCATGCTGAGGAGCTGCTCTTCAGACGTGAACGTGGCCAGACGGGTGCGTCCTGGCGTGACCCGGTTGCCGAGGGCGACGAGGGCGTTGGCGATCGGCCCGAGCAGCAGCCGCAGGAGATGCACCAGCGGCGCGTTGCCGCGCAGCAGGCCCACTGGATGCGCGCGCCCGACGGTGCGCGGGCTCGCACCGACGAGCACGAACGAGACGGCCGTCATGATCAGGGCCGACCAGAGCAGAGCCGCCCAGAGCGCCTCGACGGTGGTCACGAAGACCAGCGTGACGAGCACCGCAGCGGTGGTTTCCGCGGTGATGCGGATGAAGTTGATGGCGTTGAGGTGCGCACCGGTGTCCTCGGCGATGGCCGTGAGGGAGCGGCGCGCCCGTGCGTGCAGCGCCAGCTCCGCGATGTCGGCTCGGGACTGGGCGGTGATCGCCGCGTCGACGGCCGCCATCAGGCCGGCGAAGGCCACCAGGAGGATCGCCGCGGCGATGAACCAGCCTTCGATCATTGGGCGCGGTGCCGATCCTGCATCGTGAAGGCCACCAGAATGTCGCGCTGAATGCCGAACATTTCTTTCTCTTCGTCGGGTTCGGCGTGGTCGAAGCCGAGCAGGTGCAGCACACCGTGGGTGGTGAGCAGGAGCAATTCGTCGAGGGTGCTGTGCCCGGCTGTTTCAGCCTGGGCCTGGGCCACCTGCGGGCAGAGCACAATGTCGCCGAGCAGTCCGGGCGGAGTTTCGGCGTCTGCGGTGCCGGGGCGCAGCTCGTCCATCGGAAAGCTGAGCACGTCAGTCGGACCCGGTTCGTCCATCCACTGCACGTGCAGCTGTTCCATGGCGCCCTCGTCGACCAGCACGATGGCCAGTTCCGCGTCGGCGTGCACGTGCATTGTGTCCAGCGCGAACGACGCGAGGCGCAGAATGGCGGCTTCATCAACCGGGATGGCCGATTCGTTGTTAATCTCGATACTCAACTGGAACTCCGTTTCGGAAGGCGGACGCGAGAGCTGGGAGCACGGGGAGCGGCGCGTTTCGCGAACTCTCGCGCCTCGACGCCTTCCTGGTGCAGCGCGTGCTTTTCGGCGTCGTACTCGGTGTAGGCGTCGACGATGCGGCCGACAAGGGAATGGCGCACGACATCTCCGCTGGAGAGGTGCGCGAAGTGAATATCGGGAACCGAGCCCAGCACGCGGGTGACCAGTTTCAGGCCGCTCGTACCGGCCGGAAGGTCGATCTGTGTGACGTCGCCGGTGACGACCATCTTCGACCCGAATCCGAGGCGGGTGAGGAACATCTTCATCTGTTCCGGTGTGGTGTTCTGGGCCTCGTCAAGCACCACGAACGAGCGGTTCAGCGTGCGCCCGCGCATGTAGGCGAGCGGCGCGACCTCGATCGTGCCGGCGGCGAGCAGCCTGGGGAGCAGGTCGGGTTCGAGCATCTCCCCGAGAGCGTCGTAGAGCGGGCGCAGGTACGGGTCGATCTTGTCCGTCAGACTGCCCGGCAGAAAGCCCAGTCGCTCCCCCGCCTCCACTGCGGGCCGGGTGAGAATGATGCGGTCAACCTCTTTGCTCTGCAGCGCACGCACCGCTTTGGCCATGGCGATGTAGGTCTTGCCCGTTCCCGCCGGGCCGATTCCGAACACGACGGTGTTGGCGTCGATGGCGTCGCTGTACTGTTTCTGGCCGCGGGTCTTCGGACGGATGCCTTTTCCCCGTGTCATGAGAATGTCCGGCCCGAGCAGGTCGGACGGGCTCACGGTACTGTCGGCCTGGAGCATCCGCGCGCTGCTGCGCACTTCCGCTTCGTCCAGCTGGTGGCCGTCGGCGATGGAATGCTGCAGTTCGGTGATGAGACGGCGCACGGCGTCCCGCTCCACGGTCAGTCCGGTGAGGGTGATCTCATTTCCGCGCACGTGCACGCTCACGCTCGGGTACTGCTGTTCGATGGTGCGCAGAAAACGATCGTCGGGGCCGAGCAGGTGCAGCATAGAGCCGTCGATCAGGATCCGGTGGGCGCCCGCGGCTTCAGCCGGGACGGATGCGTCGTCAGAGGGCGCCAAGCGAGTCCTCCCCGAGCGCCGTGGGCGGGCCGGTCGTGTCGGCTGCCGACCCCAGAACGTGGGCGTGCACGTGGAACACGGTCTGGCCGGCTTCCTCGCCGGTGTTGAAGATCAGCCGGAACTGACCGTTGGTGCGTGACACCGCGATCTGTTGCGCAAGCGCCACCAGTTCCGCCAGCAGTGCCGGGTCGCCGGCGGCGAGCTCGACGACGTTGCGGTACTGCGGATCTTTGGTCGTGATGACAACGTGAACCGGGGCTTTCGGGGAGATATCGTCGAAGGCCAGAAGACGGTCAGTCTCGGCCACGATGGCGGCCGGGATCTCGCGTGCGATGATGCGGCTGAAGATGGACGGTTCTGCACCGGAAGAAGACATGGTTCTATCTTAAGCGGCGTGGCCGGTGCCGTTACCAGCGACCGAGCATGGCGTTGAGCACGGCCAGAGCCGCCGGACCGGCCGTGGACGTGCGCAGCACGGTGTCGCCCAAGCGCACCGCGGTCGCGCCGGCGTCGCCCAACAGGGTGAGCTCGGCCGGTGAGATGCCGCCTTCGGGGCCGACCACGAGCACGATTTCACGCGCCTCGCCGAGGAATGGGGCATCGCCTCCCTCGGTCTGCCCGGTGCGGTCAGCAAGGTCGGCAAGGTCGGTCAGCTCGGTCAGGCGCAGCAGCGCCGTTGGTTCCAGCAGCAGCATGCGGCTGCTGCCGGCGAGGCGCGCCAGCTGCCGGGTGGTGCTGAGTTCGGCCACCTCGGGCAGCCAGGCGCGCAGGGATTGTTTGCCGGCCTCCCGAACAATCGCACCCCAACGGTCCTGCCCCTTGCGGATCTTGGCGCCTTCCCAGCGCGACACCGACCGGGCCGCCAGCCACGGAACGATGCCGTCGATGCCCAGCTCGGTGGCGGCCTGCACCGCCATTTCGTCACGGTCTCCCTTGGCAAGAGCCTGAACGAGTCGGATACCCGGAGCCGGCCGGGGCGTCTGCGTCACGGTCAGCACGCGCAGGGTCAGCTGCGCGGCCGCCCCGGTCTGCACGGAATCCACCGTTCCCTCCAACATCAGCCCGGCCCCGTTCCCGAGGAGCAGACGCTCCCCGGCATGGATTCGGCTCACGGTGACGGCGTGACGCGCCTCCGTGCCGCCGAGGTGCACGAGCGCACCCGGCTGGCAGTCGTCTGCCTGCAGGGTGTCGCTGAGGTACAGGTGCGCCATGCTCGTCGCTTTCGAGTATCGGTCAGCTGCGGAAGCGGTCGCGGATCTTCGAGAACAGTCCCTGTTGGAACTGGCTCAGCGCGGGCGCCGGCGCGGAGTGACGGGCAGCGAACTGCTCGATGAGGTCCCGTTCCTTGTGGTCGAGGCGGGTGGGGGTGACCACCTGAACGCCGACCCGCAGGTCGCCGCGCCCGGAGCCGCGCAGGTGCGTCACCCCGCGTTCCTTGATGGTGATCACCTCAGAGCTCTGCACCCCGGGCTTGAGCTCCACCTCGATGTCTCCGTCCAGGGCCGACAGGGTGATCGTGGTGCCGAGGATCGCGCTGGTCATAGGCACCTCGAGGGTGCAGAGCAGATCATCGGCGTCGCGGCTGAAGACGGCGTGCTGACGCACCTTCATCTCCAGGTACAGGTCACCGTTGGGGCCGTTGGCCGGTCCGACTTCGCCGCTGCCGGGCATCTGCAGGCGCAGGCCGGTCTCAACACCGGCGGGAATGTCCACCGGCACGGTACGCCGGGCGCGTACGCGGCCCTGGCCGGCGCAGGTGCCGCACGGGGTCGCGATGATGGTGCCGTAACCGCGGCAGGATCCGCAGGGGCTGTTGGTCATGACGTTGCCCAGCAGGCTGCGCACTGCGCGCTGAATACTGCCGGTGCCGTGGCAGATGTCGCAGGTGACCGGAGCGGTCCCCGGCCGGCAGCACGAGCCGGAACAGGTCTCACAGAGAATCGCGGTGTCAACCTCGAGGTCACGGTGGGTTCCGAAGATCACCTCGTCCAGGTCGAGTTCGACGCGGATCAAAGCATCCTGGCCGCGCTCCCGACGAGAACGGGGGCCGCGGCTGCTGGCACCGCCGCCGCCGCCGAAGAAGGTCTCGAAAATGTCGCCGAAGTTCCCGAAGTTTCCCCCGTCGAAGCCGCCGGCTCCGGCCTGAGGCCCCATGTCGTACTTCTGGCGTTGTTTCGCATCGCTGAGCACGTCGTAGGCGTGGGTGACCAGTTTGAAGCGTTCCGAGGCATCCGCCCCGGGGTTCACATCGGGGTGCAGTTCACGGGCCAGACGGCGGTACGCCTTTTTGATCTCGTCGGTGGTGGCTTCCCGGCTCACGCCGAGGACTTCGTAATGGTCAGCCAAAGGTGGCTCTCCTTGTTGTTTGATGCGGTGTGTGTGACACCGGTGTTGCGGTCGATGATAAGTAAGAGGTCGGGGTCTAGTTCTCGCCGAGGAGTCTGGACAGGTACCGGGCCACGGCGCGAACCGCGGCCATGTTGTTGGAGTAGTCCATGCGCGTGGGGCCCAGCACGCCGAGGCGGGCGAGGTTGCCGTGCGAGGTGTAGCCGCTCGTGAGAACGGATGTCTCGGCGAGTCCGAACGGAGCATTCTCCCGCCCGATACTCACGGACACGCCGTGCTGATCGGTCGCCATCTCACCGAACAGGCGCAACAGAACCACCTGCTGTTCGATGGCTTCCAGCACCGGGTACACGCTGCCGTTGAAATCCTCCTCGGTGCGCACGAGGTTGGCGGCGCCGGCCATGACCAGTTTGTCCTGGCGATTCGCGGCCACCTGTTCGCCGAGGATTCCGGTGACCAGCAGAACCGTGGGCGTGAGCTCGGAACTGCCCAACCACACGAAGTCGGCCAGGGCGCCGGCCGCTTCGGTCATGCTCAGTCCCACGACGGCCGTGTTCAGGCGAGCCCGAATCTCACCGAGGGCGTTTTCACCGAGGTGCACGGGCAACTCGATCACCCGCTGCTCCACCCCGCCGGAATCGGTGATCAGAACGGAGAGAACGCGGGTGCCACACCCGGACTCGGACGAGCCGGAACGGGAACGATTGAGCGGCGGGTCGGCTCGCGGCTCGCTGAGCAGCACGAATTCGACATGGCGCACCCGGGCCCGAGAAAGCGAGGGGTATTGAACCAGAGCGACCTGATGGGTGAGCTGGGACAGCAGCCGCACGCTGCGCGCCAGTACTTCATCGAGGTCACCGGCGTGACCGAGGAAGGTTTCAATGGCCTGGCGTTGCGCCGAAGACAACGGGCGCAGGTCGGCCAGGTGGTCGACGAACACCCGATAGCCCTTGTCGGTGGGGATCCGCCCGGAAGAGGTGTGCGGCGCCGCAATGAGTTCTTCTTCTTCGAGAAGGGCCATATCGTTGCGGATGGTTGCCGCCGATACCCCGAAGGCGTGCCGGTCCACGATGGATTTGGAGCCCACCGGTTCCCGGGAGGCGACATAGTCCTGAACAATCACACGCAACACGTCGAGGCCACGATCAGACACCATTGGGCGATCGCCTCCTTCCACTCGCGTCGAACACTTCCAGACCTGCCGCCACACACCGGGTGTGGCACACGGAACCACCACTACACTGGCACTCTAAGTTCGTGAGTGCCAATCCTACCTCGGCCGGTCGGGTGCGAGCTATTGCCGAGCGACAAAACCAGCAGTATTTTGGGATTAGCCGACTCACGCTTACCGTCGGGAGGAACCTGATGAGCGATCCGAACGCACAACAGCCCCAAGATCCGCATGCCGGATCGCCGCACGAGCCACCCAAACCCGTCGCGCTGGCGCCGTTGCCTGACCTGGAAGACCGTCAGTGGGCTTCGCTGGCGCACCTCGGCGGGATTTTCGGCATCCTGCCCGCACTGATCATCTGGCTCGTCTTTCGAGAACGGGGCCGTCTGACCGAGGTGGAAGCGAAGGAGGCGCTGAATTTTCAGATCACCCTGCTCTTCGGGTACGTCGCGCTGATCGTGCTGGGCGGAATCGTGACGATCGCGACCCTCGGCATTCTGAACCTGTCCTGGCTCACCGGACTGCTCTGGGCCGCCGGTGTGGTGTTCTCCATTCTCGGATTCGTGCGGGCGAAGGATGGCGGCCACTACCGGTATCCGTTCGCCGTGCGCCTGATCAGCTAGCGACTCGCGCGGGCGGTGCCGGTCGGCGCAGGAGAAACCAGCCGACCTCCCGGCTCACCGGATACGCTGATTCTGTCGGTGTTCATGATGCCGCCGGCACCCCGTCGCGTCAGCAAGGAGACACCATGACCAGCACTCCCCCGCCCGACAATTCACAGGCTCCCGCCCCGCTGAACCTGTCCGACGAGAAGATGTGGGCGACGCTTATTCACATCGGCGGTGTGTTCTTCTATTTTCTGCCCGCCCTGGTGGGGTACATCGTTCTCAAGGATCGCGGCTCGTTCATTCGCGACCACGCCCGTACCGCGCTGAACTTTCAACTGACGCTGCTGATCATCGGGCTGGTCGGATCCGCCCTCACGGTGATCCTCATCGGTTTCGTGGTGCTGCTCGCGGCCTGGGTGCTGCTGATCGTGTTCAGCATCATGGCCGCTCTGGCCGCCAACCGCGGCGACTTGTACGCCTACCCGCTGACGATCAAGTTCATCAGCTGACAGACCACGGCCGCAACGCCCTCGCTGTTCGGGGAGCAGACCTGCGAGCGATCGAGGCATCGGCCCCGCCGGTCGAGGCCATCCCCGCCGGTCGAGGCCCGAGCCTGCGAGGGATCGAGACCTCGCAAGCCGACCTCCAACCCTGAGTTCTCCACAGCCCTACGTTCGGGGAACTTATCCCCATTTCCCCACCTTTCTCGAGCAAACCTCACTCCTTCGATAAAATTGGGGTATGTCACAGACATTCCCGTCGGGCACCGCGGTTCTCGACCCCACCCCGCTCGAGCGCCTCCGCCACGCGACGGAACACCTCGTTGACGCCCTGCACGCGGTGACTCTCCCGGTTCTCGTGCTCGATACCACGTTCCGCTCGCTCGCGGTCGAGACGCACCAACTCGACCACGCTCACCTGCGG
>JAWOHA010000193.1:0-3663 GCA_046496385.1 Cryobacterium sp.
CATCGCCGTCACCCTCGAGGCCGGTGTGGGGCTGGGCATCATGCCCGTGTACCGCAGCGGCACCGAGGCGCAGAAACACGAGTGGGTGCCGCTCCTGGCCAGCGGCCGGGCGTTGTCCGCGTTCGGTCTCACCGAAGCGGATGCGGGCTCCGACGCCGCGGCCACCCAGACCACCGCCCAGCTCGACGCCGGCGACTGGGTGATCAACGGCACGAAGCAGTTCATCACCAACTCGGGCACCGAGATCACCCGCCTCGTCACCATCACCGCCGTGACGGGGGAATCGGCCCGAGCCGATGGCAGCACCAAGAAGGAGCTCTCCGCGATTCTGGTGCCCACACCGGCAGCGGGATTCACCGTGCTGCCCGCCTACGACAAAGTGGGCTGGCACACCTCCGACACGCATCCGCTCACCCTCAGCGATGTGCGCGTGCCCGAAGCGAACCTGCTCGGCGAACGCGGTCGCGGCTTCGCGAACTTCGTGCAGACCCTTGACGAGGGCCGCATCGCCTTCGCCGCGTTGTGCACCGGTGCCGCACAGGGCTGCCTGGAGGAGTCCATCCGCTATGCGAACAGCCGTAACGTGTTCGGCCGGTCGATCGGAAGCAACCAGCACATCGCCTTCAAGATCGCCCGTATGCAGGCCCGCGTGCACACCGCCCGCCTCGCCTACTACGACGCGGCCCTCAAAATGATCCATGGTCAGCCCTTCAAAATGGAGGCGAGTATTGCCAAAATGGTGGGCAGCGAGGCTGCCATGGACAACGCCCGAGACGCTACCCAGATCTTCGGCGGCTACGGCTTCATGAACGAGAACCCGGTGGCACGGCACTACCGCGACTCCAAAGTCCTCGAACTCGGCGAGGGCACCACCGAAGTGCAGCTCATGGTCATCTCCCGGGCCCTCGGGTTCGCAGCCTAGCCGGAGGACAACCGTGGCTCAGCCCCGCAGCACCGACAGCAGACCGACCGCAGCACCACGCAGAGAGGAGACCGCCGTGACACACGACCGACGCCGGGTGCAGCAGCGCGGACTGTTCTACGAAGAGTTCGAGCTTGACGTGGTCTATGAACACCGACCGGGTCGCACCGTCACCGAAAGCGACAATGTGATCTTCACCACGATGACGATGAACACGCAGGGCCTGCACCTCGATGCCGCCTGGGCGCAAACGCAGCCGTTCGGCACGCGCCTGGTGAATTCCCTGTTCACCCTGTCGACCCTGGTCGGCAGCTCCGTCGCTCAGCTGACCCAGGGCACCCTGGTGGCGAATCTCGGCTTCGACCAGGTCACCTTCCCGCATCCGCTCTTTCACGGCGACACCCTGTACAGCGAAAGCGCCGTCGCCGGTCGGCGCCTGTCGGGCAGCCGGCCCGGCGAGGGCATCGTGACTCTCGCGCACACCGGCCGCAACCAGCACGGCGATGTCGTGGCGACGGCTCTGCGCACGGTGCTGGTGCGTTGCCGCCCGGCACACGAGGAGTCCTGATGGCCTTCACGATGGGTCCGGCACTGCTGTTCTGCCCCGCCGACCGGCCCGATCGCTACGACAAGGCGGCGGCCCGGGCGGACGCGGTCATCATCGACCTGGAAGACGCCGTGGCGCCCGCAGAGCGCGCTTCGGCCCGGGCGGCACTCCTGGGGCACCCCCTCGACCCGGAGCGCACCGTCGTTCGGGTGAACCCGGTGGGCACCGCCGATTTCGCGCTGGACCTGGTCGCGCTCGCCAAGACCGAGTACCGCACCGTGATGCTCGCCAAAACGGTGAGCGCGGCGGATGCCCGCGCCCTGGAGGGGTACTCGGTGATCGCCCTCTGCGAGACGGCGGCCGGGGTGCTCGCCGCCCCGGAGATAGCGGCGGTGCCGCACGTGGTGGCCCTCATGTGGGGTGCGGAGGACCTCGTGGCGTCGCTGGGGGGGAGCTCCAGTCGCCGTGCCGACGGCACGTATCGCGCCGTTGCCCGGCACGCCCGGTCTGCGGTGCTGCTGGCGGCGTCAGCGTGGGAGAAAGCAGCCATCGACAGTGTCTTTCTGGCCCTGACCGACCATGCCGGTCTGACCCTCGAGGCCGACGACGCCGTCGCAAGCGGGTTTCGGGCCACGGCGTGTATTCACCCGGGCCAGGTCGCCGTCATTCGCGACGCCTACCGGCCGAGCCCCGCGGAGGTTGCGTACGCCTGGCAGATCATCGAGGCCGCGGCGAGCGCGAACGGGGTCTTTCAATACCAGGGCCGCATGATCGACGGTCCGCTGTTGCGGCACGCCGAGGCGGTGCTGCGCCGCGCCACGCTGTGAGCGCGGCGCGGCCGCGCCGCGCTCAGACGGCGGCGGGCGGCGCGGTCTTCAGCGCCTCTTCGACGGCGGCCACGAGCTCGGTCGACTGCGGCTCAACGGCCGAGGCGAACCGGTTCACGATCTCACCGGAGGAATTCACCAGGAACTTCTCAAAGTTCCATTTGATCAGGCCCGGCAGCATGCCGCGCTTGAACTTGGTGAGCTCGGTGAACAGGGGGTGCTGGTTCTTGCCGCGCACGTCGATCTTCTCCGTCATGGGGAACGTGACGCCGTAGTTCATCTCGCAGAACTGCGCGATGTCGCCGGCGGTGCCCGGTTCCTGTCCCATGAACTGGTTGCTCGGCATTCCCAGAATCACCAGGCCGTCGGTGGCGTACTTCTGGTAGAGCTCCTCCAGGCCCGCGTACTGCGGGGTGAAGCCGCACTTGGACGCCACATTGACGACCAGCACGGTCTTTCCGGCGAAGGAACCAAACGTGGCGTCGGTGCCGTCGATCATGGTGAGGGGAATGTCGTAGAGCGGGGTAACAGTCATATATTGAGGCTAGACCCGGGGTGCGCGCGGATGCTGCGCGTGGGCTGAGTAGGGCATGGGTACCTCCTGACCGGGTAGCGCTGAGCGTCGTAATCTTGTATCATTAAAGACAACCCCGGCCGGCGTTGCTCGGATTCCCGCCGGCGCCGCTCGATTCTCATGCTGTGGTCGGCAGTCCCCACCACGCAAGGAGCACCACCATGAGCTCGTACGTCACCACTTCCGCCGCCGGCCGGACTGACCCGGCAACCGGCTACGTCACCGCCCCCGTTGTTCACCGCAGCGCCCCCACTGCCGGCTATGTCAGCAACGTGCGCCACGACCGCGGCGACCGCGGCTACACCCGCAGCGAGCAGACCCGGGCCCTTCGCCACCTGGTCTGAGTCCTGGTCTGAGTCCGGTCTGAGTCCGGTCTGATCTGCCGAGGAGGGTGCCGCCGTCAGGCGGTGCCCTCCTTTTCTGCGCGCTGCACCCGTTAGACTGAAAAGGCACGCGCCACGTGGCATGCACCCAGAGCACTTTCCGAGATTCCATCTCGGGTTCTCCGGTGTCGGCCCGGGGATTGACAGCGGCACCCGTCGAAGCTCATCGCATTTCGCGCGTACCTTCCACGCCGCCGCTTCACCGCGCATAGACCTGTCACACCATAGTCACATCATCGCAGACAACGAAATGAGCTTCATGAGCAACCTTCACAAGCTGGACCTGTCCACTCCGCCAGCTCTTCCCAAGCGGGGCCTCCGCATCATCCCCATGGGCGGCCTCGGCGACATCGGCCGCAACATGACCGTCTTCGAGCACAAGGGCAAGCTGCTCATCATCGACTGTGGTG
>JAWOHA010000243.1:0-3157 GCA_046496385.1 Cryobacterium sp.
GCCGACCGCCCGTTCACGCGCGGCGAGGCCTGGCGACGGCTGTCGACGCGGCGCGGGGTCGTTGTGCTCGCCGGGGCGGTGCTGCCGCTCGTGATTCTGGCGGTCTGGCAGCTCAGCATCACGCTCGGCCTGGTCAGCGTCACTCAACTGCCATCACCGGCAATGGTGTTCTTCGCCGCGATCGACCTCTACCAGCGCGGTCAGCTCACTCTGTACGTGGCCATCTCCACCCAGCGGGTGCTCATCGGTTTCGCCATCGGCGCCTCGCTCGGCGTGGCCATCGGCGCCCTCGTGGGCCTGTCCCGCAGTGCCAACGTGTTCCTCTCCCCCACTCTCGGAGCGATCCGCGCCGTGCCGTCGCTGGCCTGGGTGCCGCTACTGCTGCTCTGGCTCGGCTTCGGCGAACAATCCAAGATCACCCTCGTGGCCATCGGCGCATTCTTCCCGGTGTACACCACCGTCTCGCTCGCGCTGCGCCACGTCGACCAGCAGCTCGTGGAGGCCGGACGGGCGTTCGGCCTGGGCGGCATGCGCCTGTTCGCCTCGGTTCAGCTGCCCGCCGTGATTCCGTCCGTCATCTCGGGCCTGCGCCTGGCCCTCGCTCAGGCCTGGCTGTTCCTGGTGGCCGCCGAGCTGCTCGGCGCCTCGATGGGGCTGGGCTTCCTGCTCTCCGAGTCGGGCGGCAACGGCCGTATCGACCGCATCATCCTCGCCATCATTCTGCTCGCCGTGATCGGCAAGCTCACGGATGCCGCGGTGGGGCTCTTCGAAAAATGGGCGAACACGAAGTGGGCCTAGCCGCCCGCGAGGCCTAGCCGCCCAGCCGCCTTCCCCCAACGCCGGCCACGCCGACAGGCAAGGAACCACCCGTGAGCATCTCAGACACCGCCGAGACAGACACCGGCAGCACCAGCACCAGCACCAGCACCAGCACCAGCACCAGCACCAGCACCGATCTCACCCGGCACACCATCCGCAACCTCTCCACCGAGCACCGCCGCTACCCGGCCCCGGCGGCCTTCGCCGCGCAGGCCAACGTCGGTGCCGCCGAGTGGGAGCGCGCCGAGGCCGACCCGGTCGCCTTCTGGAGCGAGCAGGCCCACCGGCTGGACTGGCACACGCCCTGGCACACCGAGCACAGCTGGAAGCCCGCAGTGACGGGCGCCGACGGCGAGTTGAGTATTCCCGCCGCAGAATGGTTCGCCGGCGGCACCCTCAATGTGGCCGTGAACTGCGTCGACCGGCACGTGACCGCCGGCCGCGGCGACAAGGTGGCCTTTCACTTCGAGGGCGAGCCCGGCGACCGCCGCACGCTCACCTATGCCGATCTCGAGATCGAGGTGAAGAAGGCCGCCAACGCCCTTCTTGCGCTCGGAATCGTGCAGGGCGACCGGGTGGTGCTGTACCTGCCGGTGATTCCCGAGACCATCATCATCACCCTCGCGATCGCCCGCCTGGGCGCCATCCATTCCCTGGTGTTCGGCGGTTTCTCCGCCGAGGCACTGCGTTTTCGGGTGGAGGACACCGGCGCGAAGCTGCTCGTGACCACCGACGGGCAGTATCGCCGCGGCAAGGCCGTGCCGGTGAAGGCCGCAGCCGACGAGGCCGTGGCGGGCGTGGACTCGATCGAGCACGTGCTCGTGGTGCGCCGCACCGGCGAACAGACGCCCGACATTCCCTGGACACCGGGACGCGACGTGTGGTGGCACGACAGCGTCGATACCGCCTCGAGCAGGCACGAACCGGAATACTTCGATGCCGAGACGCCGCTCTTCATCATCTACACCAGCGGCACCACCGGCAAGCCCAAGGGCCTCGTGCACACCAGTGGCGGCTACCTGGTGCACGCCTCCTGGAGCCATTGGGCGGTCTTCGACGCCAAAGAGACCGACGTGCACTGGTGCACCGCCGACCTGGCCTGGGTCACCGCGCACAGCTACGTGCACTACGGCCCGCTCTCCAACGGCACCACCTCGGTGATCTACGAGGGCACCCCGAACACCCCGCACCCGGCGCGGCACTTCGAGATCATCGAACGCTACGGCGTGACCACGTATTACACCGCGCCCACCCTGATCCGCACCTTCATGACCTGGTTCCCCGACGGGCTGCCCGCGGAGTACGACCTGTCGAGCATCCGTCTGCTCGGATCGGTCGGCGAGGCGATCAACCCGGAGGCCTGGGTCTGGTTTCGCGAGAACATCGGCGCCGGCACCGCCCCGATCGTCGACACCTGGTGGCAGTCGGAGACCGGCGCCACGGTGATGAGCCCGCTGCCGGGCGTGAGCACCCTGAAGCCCGGCTCCGCGTTGCGGGCGATCCCCGGCCTCTGCACCCTCATCGTCGACGACGCCGGCCGGCAGGTGCCGCGCGGCAGCGGCGGCTACCTCGTGATCGACGGCATCTGGCCGGGCGTTGCGCGCACGGTCTGGGGCAACCCGGAACGCTACCGCGACGCGTACTGGGCTCGCTTCGCCGCGCAGGGCTACTTCTTCTCGGGCGACGGCGCCAAGTACGACGACGACGGCGACATCTGGCTGCTCGGCCGGGTTGATGACGTGATCAACGTCTCAGGCCACCGACTGTCGACCATCGAGATCGAGTCCGCGCTCGTGGCGCACCCGGCCGTCGGCGAAGCCGGCGTGGTGGGGGTCTTCGACAAGACCACGGGAGAGGGCATCGCCGCGTTCATCATTCCGGCGGACGGTCCGGCCGAATCCGACGCATCCGGTTCGGGCCGTGAGACGGATGCCTGGCTCGCCGCCCGGGACGCCCTCGCCCCCCTGCTGCGCGCGCACATCACCCACGAGATCGGGGCCATCGCCCGCCCGCGCGACGTGTTCATCGTGCCTGACCTGCCCAAAACCCGCTCGGGCAAGATCATGCGCCGGCTGCTCGGCGACATTGTCGACGGCCGCCCGCTCGGCGATGTCAGCTCGCTGCAAGACGACACGGTGCCGCTGGAGATCGCTCAGATCGTGGCGGCCGCGCAGCCCTGACCCCGGTCTGAGGGTCGTCCCACGGGGTCTCGATCGCTCCTGCGTCGCGCCTCGACCAGCGGTCTTCCGCCGGTCGAGGCCCGAGGAACGAGGGATCGAGACCAGGCGCGACGATCCTCAGACCGCGGGGGAAAAGGTTCAGAGGAACATGACGACGA
>JAWOHA010000096.1:0-2512 GCA_046496385.1 Cryobacterium sp.
GGCAGAGCCAGTGGACTTCCCATCAAAGAGAAAGCCGTGCCCGGGCTGGACGAAGACGTGACCTCAAACGACCGCCCGGCGTTCCGTACGGTGGCGTACATACTTGGACGGGGCGCGAGACGGTGCCGTCGAAACCGTGGTCTCCGGGGCCTTATGTCAGAAAGTGGGTTGATATCGTGTTCAAGCTGCCGTTTACTGCGGTTTGTCGAGGTTTACGTAAATTTCGTCGGCTGCACAGACGAGCGACTGCGGCTGGCTGATCCCAGCCTCCGTGAACGCACATACAAAAAGTAGAAGGGAAATCCGTCATGCGCACGAATCTGCTGGTGAGATCGTTGTTCGCGTTGATCGTCGGGACGGCCAATTGTGCTGCCGCGTTGGCCGGAGCCTTCGACAACGAGATCCTCGCGTACGAGCAGCAGGATGCCCTCTTCCCGCCCCCGCAGGGGGCCATCGTCGTCACGGGCAGTTCGACGATTGGCCGCTGGAACACGATCCGAAACGACCTGGCGCCGCTCGAGATCATTCCACGTGGGTTTGGCGGCAGCACCGCCGACGATCTCGACTATTACCTCGAGCGCATCGTGCTCGCCTATGCGCCGCGCGCGGTCGTCATCTACGAGGGGGACAATGACATCGCACAGGGCTGGACGCCGCAGTATGTCGCCAGCCGGATCGCCGGGATCGCGGGACGTATCTCCGCCCAGTACCCGAACGCACGCGTTTACATCATCTCGATCAAGCCCAGCCCGTCGCGTTGGGGCGTCTGGCCGCAGATGCAGCAGGCCAACCAGCTCCTCGCAGACTTTTGCGCGACCGACCCTCGCTACCGGTATATCGACGCCGCCTCGGCGCTGCTTGGATCGGACGGCCTGCCAAGGCCGGAGTATTACGCGTCCGACACCTTGCACCTGAGCACCGCGGGCTACACGGCCTGGACGGGCGCCGTCCGGCCGGTGCTGATCGCCGGCGAGCAGTCGAGCATCGTCGTCCCCGGCCTGCAGGGTCAGGACATTGGCGCAGTCGCAGCGGCCGGCTCCTCCAGCGTCAGTGGCGGCGCGTTCACGGTGCGCGGTTCCGGCTCCGACGTCTGGGACACTGCCGATGAATTCCACTATGTATGGCGATCGCTCAACGGTGATGGCCAGATCACGGCGCGGGTCGCGAGCCAGACCAATACCGCAAGCTGGGCGAAGGCCGGGGTGATGTTGCGCGAGCAGCTGACCGCCAATTCGCGCTACGCCATCATGTTCGTGACTCCCGAAGCCGGTTCGTTCCTGCAGTACCGCACGGTGACTGGAGGCAGCGCCGGGCCCGGCTCGGGGACAGCACCGGGCATCGCGGCCCCCTACTGGGTGCGACTGGTGCGCCAGGGTAACGTCGTCACCGGCTACAACTCCCCCGACGGCGTTACCTGGACTCTGCGTGGCAGCGTCACCTTCAGCACTCTGCCAAGCACGCTGTACATCGGGCTTGCCGTCAGCAGCCACAACGATGGCGTGCTGGGTACCGCGGTGTTCGACAATGTGCTCATTTCCGGTTCGTCACCGCCTCCGCCCCCGCCTCCCCCGCCGCCGACCGATGTCACGCCCCCGACCGTGCCAACGGGACTCCAGGCCACCGCGGTCGGAACCAACCAGATCAACCTGAGCTGGAACGCTTCGAGCGACAGTGGCACCGGCGTGGCCGGTTACCGGGTCTTCCGCAACGGTGTCCCGGCGGGCACCTCCACGACGACGACCTACGCGGATACCGCTCTCATCGCCAACACGCTCTACACCTACACGGTGAGCGCCTACGATGCGGCCTCGCCAGCCAACGAGTCGGGCCAGTCGGGCGTCGCCAGCGCCACCACGCAGGCGAATCCAGCCTCCGCCTACCAGAGCCAGGACATCGGGGCGGTGGGGGTGGCCGGGTCGTCCAGCGAGAGTGGCGGAGTGTTCACCGTGCGCGGCTCCGGCTATGACGTCGCAGGCACCTCCGATGAGTTCCACTATGTGTGGCAATCACTCACCGGCGACGGCCAGATCACGGTACGCGTCGCGAGCCAGACCAAGACGGCGAACGAGGCCAAGGCCGGGGTTATGCTGCGCGAGCAGTTGACCGCCACGTCGCGTCACGCCTTCATGTTCGTCACTCCCGCCAGCGGTTCGTTCCTTCAGTACCGGACGGTGACCGGCGGCAGCACTGCGCCCAGTCTGGTCAGGAAACCGGGAATCAAGGCGCCCTACTGGCTACGCCTGGTGCGGCAGGGCAACGTCGTCACCGGCTATAACTCCCGCGACGGCATCACCTGGGCCCAGCGCGGCAGCGTCACGTTCAGCAGCTTGCCGAGCACCGTCTACATCGGCCTCGCCGTCAGCAGCGCCAACGATGGCGTGCTCGGTACCGCCGTGTGCGACAATGTTGCGCGCTCGCCCTAGCGTGTCGCGACGATTCGCCAACCGCGTCTGGAATTGAGCATCGACATTGCCTAAGCTTCGATGATGGAGCCTCAGTAATGCCGGTAAAT
>JAWOHA010000134.1:0-19992 GCA_046496385.1 Cryobacterium sp.
GAAGGCCTGAACGGTGGTCTGAATGGTCGGAATGATCAGGCCGACAGCGAGCAGCAGCAGGGCCGGGGACAGAAAACCGACCAATTGAAAGAGGTACCCGGCACCCTTCCTGCTCTTGAAGTCCAGCAGAAAGAACAGGCCGCCCAGAACGGCGGCCCCGGCAATGGCCCAGGGGTAGGAGCCGGCGATGGCGAGAATCGACAGCGGTGTCAGCACACAGACGGCGAGGCGAATGACGGTGTAGACGGTTCCGGACCGGGGGGCGATCTCCACAAAGAAGAGGATCGCTGCGATCACGGCCACGAAGGCCAGAACGATAATCGGAATTTGCCCCAGGGCCGGCAGTTGCGCCAGCCAGGCGAAGAACGCGGACATACAGGGCCTTTCGTGGGTGATGCCGAAACGGATGCTGCCGGCCGGCCCGGAACGTGGTCCGGGGCCGGCCGGTAACTACTCGGAACTAGCTGGAACTAGCTGGAACTAGCTCGAACTAGCTGGACGGCCAGCCGGATTCGATGCTGGTGAGCACCTCATCGGTCGGGGTGCCGTTGATCCAGCTGATCATTCCCTTCCAGAAGGTTCCGGAACCGACGGAGCCGGGCATCAGGTCAGAACCGTCAAAGCGGAACGTGGTGTTCGGGTCCTGCAGAATGGCGATGGCCTCCTGCAGAATCGGGCTCTGAGCGTTGGCCGGGTCGAGTCCGGTGTTGGCGCTGATCACACCGCCGAGGGCGACACGGCTGTTGGCCCAGTCGTCGCTCGAGAGGTATTCCTGCACGGCCTGGGTGTCGGCGTCATCGGAGAACGCGGCGACGATCTCGCCACCGCCGGTGACGGCCTGTCCGCCGTCTTGCACCGAGGGGGTGAGGAAGGCCCACACGTCGCCGTCGGGTCCGACCTCGGCTCCGGCATCCACCAGGAAGCCGTCGAAGAAGGAAGCCTGGTGGGTCATGGCGCAGGTGCCGTCGGCGACCGGGTTAGCGACGTCACCGAACGCGGTGCTGTTGATCGAGGCAACGTCGCCGAAGCCGGCGTTGACGTACTCCGGGTTGAGCAGAATCTCGCCGACGGACTCGAGCGCCGTGGCGATGGCCGGGTCGGTGAACGGAATCTCGTTGGCCACCCACTGGTCGTAGACCTCCGGGCCGGCCTGACGCAGGACCAGGTCTTCGACCCAGTCTGTTCCCGGCCAGCCGGTGGCCTCACCGGATCCGAAACCGGCGCACCAGGGCGCGGTTCCGGTGGCGGCCTGGATGGTCGCGGTCGCGGCGAGGAGTTCGTCCCAGGTGGCGGGAACGTCAACGCCCCACTCGGCGAACTTCGCCGGGGAGTACCAGATGAAGCCCTTGACGCTGGCCATCAGAGGAGCCCCGTAGAAGGTGTCGTCGACGGTGCCGTAGGTCTTCCAGTCCGCCGACCAGAACTCGTCGACGTTGGCCTCCACGGCCTGCGGTGCCGGCTTGAGAAAGCCGCGGCTCGCGAGGTCGGCCATCAGCCCGGGCTGCGGAAAGATGCCGATGTCGGGGGCACTGCCACCCTGCGCGCGAATGGCGATCTGCGCTTCGAATTCCTGCGAGGCTTCGTACTTGATGTCGATGCCGGTCTCGTCTTCCCAGGCGGCCCAGGATTCTTCGAGCAGTTCGGCTTCGGTCTCGGAGATGGTGCCGTACACGCTGACGGTGCCATCGCCCTCGGCGCCGGCCTCCCCGGTGCTGGCTCCGGGGCCGCTGCCACAGGCCGCGAGGGTGATACCGGCGACGGCGGCGACGGCGAGTGATGTCGTGAAGCGACGGTGCAAGGATGACCGCATCTGAATTTCTCCTCATTGAGTGTGCTGTACAACGACTGTTTCCCGACATTTCGGGAACCGGTTCCACAAGTCAAATTACGTGAATATGGGGCAGGAAGCAAGCCAGAATTGTTACAAATTGATACTTATGTGGCCTACACGTGAGGATTTCTCCATTTATGGGTATTTATCCCCCTGTTACCAAAACGCGATCTGGGTATTGTATGAAATCGATTTCATACCGGTCCAGGCACGATAGTCTGTGCTGTACATCCACAGTCGGAGGCCGCACGTGAGCGCTATCGCCGATGTCGCGCACCTTGCCGGGGTGTCCAAGGCCACCGCCAGCCGCGCACTGAGCGGCCGCGGTTATGTCGCGCCGGAGACCCGCAGCCGGGTGGTGGAAGCTGCTCGCACCATCGGCTACGTAGCCTCCTCCAATGCGGCGAGCCTCGTGACCGGTCGCACCACGAGCGTGGGAGTGATCATCCCGTTCATCAACCGATGGTTCTTCGCCGAAGTGCTCGAAGGCATCGAGGTCGCCCTGCTGGAGCACGGGTATGACATGACCTTGTACAACCTGCCGGCAGCCTCCCCCGAGAGAGACCGGGTTTTCGAGTACTTTCTGGCCCGGAAACGTTTCGATGCCGTGATCTCGGTGGGCGTGGCCCTGAGCGAGACGGAGGTCGACCAGCTGCACCGGCTCGGTCGCCCGCTCGCGGGCATCGGCGGGGCCATTCGGGGCGTGCACACCATCGCCATCGACGATGTGGAGGCGGCCCGCTGGGCCACCGAACACCTGCTCAGCCTGGGCCACCGAAGCATCGTGCATATCGGCGGTCCGCTCGCCGGCCAGATGGACTTCGAGGTGCACGGCAACAGGCTGCGGGGCTTCACCGACGCCATGCACGAGGCGGGGCTGACCACCGACGGGAGTTTCTTCGCCTGCGAGCTGACCATCCCCGGCGGCTACGACATGGGCATGCGGGTGCTGGGCGATCCGCGCAAGAGACCGACCGGGGTGTTCGCGGCCTGTGACGAGATAGCGATCGGCATCATCGTGGCGGCCAGAGAGCTGGGCATCAACGTGCCGGCAGACCTGTCCGTGATCGGCATCGACGGGCATCCGTATGCCGAGATGTTTCGTCTGACCACGCTGGAGCAGCGCCCGCGGGAACAGGGCCGCCAGGCCGTTCTCTCGCTTCTGGCCGGTCTGGACGACCCGGCGGCGTTTCTGAAAGCCGGAGAGCTGACCGTGCTGCCGCCCGAACTCGTGATCCGGGCCAGCACCAGCACCCCCCGACCCCGCTAGCGGGTTGCCGCCGGCCGAGGCAGGGAATGACACAGGGCGCCACCCCTGCGGGTGACGCCCTGTGTGAACCGATCGAGAAACGACGCGGTTATGCTCTAAACCACTACCCCTTGCGGGGCGAGGTTACTTGAGGATAACGGTTGCGCCGGCTGCTTCGAGGTCAGCCTTGGCCTTCTCGGCTGCGTCCTTGGCAACGCCTTCGAGGACGGCCTTGGGCGCGCCATCGACAACGGCCTTGGCCTCGCCGAGGCCCAGGCTGGTGAGCTCGCGCACAACCTTGATGACCTGGATCTTCTTGTCGCCGACGGCGTCAAGGATGACGTCGAATGCGGTCTGCTCTTCGACCTCTTCGACAACGGCGGCGGGGCCAGCGGCTCCGGCTGCTGCGACGGGGGCTGCTGCGGTGACCTCGAAGGTCTCCTCGAATGCCTTGACGAACTCGGAGAGCTCGATGAGGGTGAGGCCCTTGAACTGCTCAAGCAGGTCTTCGGTGGAAAGCTTTGCCATGATGTGCTCCTTGTATTCTGAAAAAATTAAAGCGTAAGAATTCTGTACCGCAAAACAGGCAGCTGCCTAGTTTGCGGACTCCTGCTTTTCACGCAGTGCGTCGATGGTGCGAACAGCCTTCGACAGCGGTGCCTGAAAGAGGTAAGCGGCTCCGAACAGCGATGCCTTGAAGGCGCCGGCCAGCTTGGCCAGCAGCACCTCGCGGGACTCGAGGTCGGCAAGCTTGCCCACCTCGGCTGCGGTGAGCGGGCTACCGTCGTAGTAGCCGCCCTTTACCACCAGGAGGGGATTTGCCTTGGTAAAGGCACGCAGGGTCTTCGCGACGGCGACGGGGTCTCCGTGCACGAAGGCGATAGCGGACGGACCGACAAGTTCCTCGTCGAACGAGGTGATGCCGGCATTGTTGGCCGCGATCTTGGTGAGCGTGTTCTTTACCACGGCGTACGTGGCGTCCTCACTGATGGACGTACGCAGCTTGTTCAGCTGCGCAACAGTGAGACCGCGGTACTCGGTGAGCAGTACGGCGGACGAGCTCTGGAATTTCTCCGTGAGCTCGGCGACCGTTGCTTCCTTGTTCGCCATGGTGCTCCTCATTATTAGTCATGTGCCGGGTAGCCCGGGGCGCAGACATGAAAAAAGCTCCAGCGCAAGGCGCCGGAGCTTGGGAGACAATCCTGGGGACTGTACAAAACTTCGAACACCTGCGCGGGCCGTTCACGTGAATGAACCTTCGTTTGCACCCTGCATTTCTGGAGAGCACAACAACCGGCGGTCTGTGGCTATGAGTGACACTACGGCACTCGAACGCTCCGCGCAAATCACCGTCGCGCGCGCCCGATTTCGGCGACCGCTACGGTAATTGCTGTAGCGCTCACCGAAATGGGGCGCGGTCGCGCCGGGCAGGCACGGCGGCCGGCCCGTCAGGCCAGGGGCAGGGTCACCCGAAACTGGGTGCGGCCGGGTTCGCTGTCCACGGTGACCTCGCCATGGTGCGCGGCCACGACGGCCCGCACGATCGCCAGGCCGAGACCGGTGCTGCCGGTTCCCCGAAGGCGGGAGGCGTCTCCGCGGGCGAAGCGCTCAAACAGGGTCGCTTGCAGGTCGTTCGGGATGCCGGGGCCGTCGTCGGTGACCGTGATCACGGCCTGGGGGCCGGCATCCGTCGCCTCAGCGGCGAGCGCCACGGTGACCGTGGTGCCCGGGTCGGTGTGCACGCGGGCGTTCGCCAGCAGGTTGGCCATCACCTGGCGCAGCCGGGCGGCGTCGCCGAGGGCCTCCACGGGGTTTTGCGGCAGATCCAGGTGCCAGACATGGTCGCGGGAGGCGGCATGCGCGTCGCTGACCGCGTCGACGAGCAGCACGGTGAGGTCTACGGGTTTCTGTTCCAGTTCCCGGCCCTCATCGAGGCGGGCGAGCAGCAGCAGGTCTTCGACCAGGCCGGTCATCCGCACCGACTCCGATTCGATGCGGGAGATGGCATGCAGGGTATCGGCAGACAGATTCTGGCCATGGCGGCGGGTCAGTTCGGCGTAGCCGCGAATCGAGGCCAGCGGGGTGCGCAGTTCGTGGCTGGCGTCGGCGACGAACCGGCGCACCTTGCGTTCGCTGGCCTGCCGGGTCTCCAGGGCCGCATCCACATGATCGAGCATGCGGTTCACGGCGGAGCCCACCCGGCCCACCTCGGTGCGCACATCGGTGTCGTCGACGGGCACCCGGTCCACGAGCGAGACCTCGCCGCGGTCCAGCGGCGGTCGGGACACCCGCACCGCCGTCTGGGTCACCCGTTGCAGCGGTCGCAGCGCCACGCGCACGATCACCGTGGCCACCAGCGCGGCGCCGAGCACCCCGGCGAGTGAGGCCACCCCGATGATCAGCGCCAGCCGTGCGGCCGTGCCGTTCACGGCGGCCAGCGGCAATCCCACCAGGTAGAACACCCCGGTGCGGGAGGTGTCGGCACTGATGCGGTACAGGCCGAGGTCACCACCGAGGTCGACGGTCATCGGTGTGGATCGATCCGGGCCGTCGGCCAGCCCGGCCGAGTTGGCCAGTATGGCCACCTGATCGGCCGTGAGCGACTCGATCGCCCCGGTCTCGGGGTCGGTGTATCCGGTTGTGATGCTGGAGCCGTCGTAGACCAGCGCCAGCAGTCCCGGAGGCTGCGCGGGACCGCCGAGAATAACGTCGGCGGTGGCTCCGAAGAAACCACCCGGCACGGGCCGGCGGTCCCCCGCGGTCGACTCGCCCAGCACCGCGGCGGAACGATCCGCCGCCGAAGCCAGTTGGGCGTCGAGGCCGGCGAGCAGGTCGGCCCGCAGAATCGCCACGCTCACCACCCCGATCACCAGGCTCACGAGGGCCAGGAGGCTCACCACCGCCAGCACGAGGCGGCGCCGCAGCGTCCAGGGAGCTCGCGCTGCGGCGGGTTTCATGGCGCCGTCTTGAGCAGATACCCGGCACCGCGCACCGTGTGGATCATCGGCTCACGGCCGGCGTCGATCTTCTTGCGCAGCGACGAAATGTAGATCTCGACAACGGATGCCTTACCCCCGAAGTCGTAGCTCCACACCCGGTCCAGAATCTGCGCCCGGCTCAGCACCCGGCGCGGATTGCGCAACAGAAAGCGCAGCAGCTCGGTGAGAGTGGGCTCGTCATCGACCACCAGCACACGAATGGCGCTGCCGTCGGCCTTGTGCAGGCGCGGACCAGGACCGGGCTGGGCCGTGACGCGAGTGTTCATTTTCCCCAGTATTCAGCTTTTTCTATGAAAAGGCTATGGTCCCGCTCAGCCGACGAGGGCAGCCGCCACGGTGGCCGGGGTGTCGTACGCCGCGCCCGAGGAGACGACGAGTCGGCCGCAGCCGTCCAATTCCACCGTCACCGCCCGGTCATACGGTTCCGGGTCGAGCACGGCGAACCGGGTCGGCACCAGCGCGCACTCGGCGGCGACCGGCGCTGCTCCGGATGCGGCGGCGCGGGCGCGGGCGGCCGCATCCGCCGGCACGGTGCCCGCGCCCGAGAACTGGCCGCTGACGATCGTGAGAAGCCCCTCGATCGCCCCACCGTCCCACCCGGGGATATCGTCGAGGCCGTCGCTCGAGGGCGGGTCAACATCGTAGAAGCACACCGTGCCCAGGCCACCGACGGGAGTCGTCGGTTGCGCGGCCTGCGGCGGCACAACCGTCGCGCCGTCGTCGTCGGTCCCCGTTGCGTCGGGCAGAACCGGCAGCCGCTCCCCCGGGTTCATCACGGCCAGCCCCGGCACCAGGGGAACGGATGCCTGCATGGCGCAGCCGGCATCGATGGCCTCACGGCTGTGCAGCAAGGTCACCGGAATCACGTCGGTCTGGGTCACGGTGAACGTCGACAGCACCTCATGCGTGCCCGGCTTGGTCTTGTTGCACGCCGTGACCGGCCAGGACACCCGCATTGCCTCGCCCGAGGCGTTCAGCAACCAGAGTTCCGGCACCGATTCCATCTCGAGGGTGCACGCCTGGTCAAGCTGCGGCTGGTCGTCGGGTTCGGCGAGCGCGCTGACCAGCCGACCGAAATCCCCGGTCAGTGTCTCGACGGTCACGGCCGACCACCGGCCGCGCTCATCGTCGAACGCACCGAGGAACGAGCACCGCACCGCCGTCACGGGCAGAAATCCCGTCGGCACTTCCCCGGGCAGCGGCGCCTCGGGGTGCTGCCGGTCTGGTGTGGCCGTCGTGCCGGGAAACACCGGATCACCGCCCGAGAGGTTGGGAGCGAGGCAGTCGACGCCCTGAGTCAGGACAGCCGGCGCCGAACCGCCGGCGAAACCGCCCGGCCCGGCGCAGGCGCTCAGCAGCAGTGCCGCGGAGAGCGCCGCCGCACCGGCCATCATGCGCGATGCTCGTGACATTCGACCCCTTACGCTCGTCACCACTCGCGACCCCGTGCCTCGATACCGCTCACGCTAGCAAGCGCCGGTCACGCTGACACAACGATTCGGCGGCAACGCACCGCCCCGGCGGCGCGGGGTGGCGCACGCCGCTCCGGCCCGGGCCCACAATAGAGAGGTGCCCCACACCATGCTCGCCCTCTTCGAACTGGACGAGCCCCCGGTGGCCCCGCAGATCGTGCTGCCCGCTCCGCACACGCTGCGCATCGTGGCCGACTCCACCGACCGGGTCGCCTGGCTGCGGGCCCGCAGCCAGGGCATCACCGCCACGGATGTCGCCAAACTCGCCACCCCGAAGTCGGTACAGAACGCCGCCTTCGACAAGATCAACGGCACCGGCTTCAGCGGCAACACCTTCACCGACCACGGGCGTGCCCGGGAACCGGTGATCGCCGCGTGGGTGCTCGAAAACTACGGCATCGAGCCCAGCACCAACCTTTTTCACGCGCATGACCAGCCGCGCCACCTGGCCACCCCCGACGGGGTCGGGCCCGGCGGCGGCACCGGCGGCACCGGCCCCGGCCAGCTCGAACTGGCCGAGATCAAGACCACCAGCAAGGCCTGGCGCAGCGTGCCGCGCAACTACCTGCGCCAGATCTGGTGGCAGCAATACGTGCTCGGCGCCGACCGCACCCTGCTGGTCTGGGAGCAGCATGAGAACTTCGTGCCCCTTCCCGGCGGTCCCGAGCATCGCTGGATCGAACGTGACGAAGACCAGATCGCGATTCTGGTGAGCTTCGCCAACGACCTGATCGACATTCTGAACCGGCAGCGCGACCGCTAGGCGCTGCATCCGTGGTGCCGGCAGGTGCCCGTTCATGCGACAGACTGGGGCTCATGCTGAGTTTCAGAGAGATGCCCACGACCATGCGTGCCCTCGTGATCGATCAGATCGGCACCGCCGATGAGCTGCACCTCGCCTCGGTGCCTGCGCCGCACCCCGTTCTGGATGAACTGATCGTGCGGGTGATGGCCGCGAGCGTCAACCCCATCGATGCCAAGACCCGGGCCGGCCAGGGCGCCGCCACCGCGATCGGCGCTTTTCCCGCCGTGCTCGGCTACGACTTCAGCGGCGTCGTGGTGACTGCGCCGTATGCCGCTTTTCACCTGCAGCCCGGTGACGCCGTCTACGGCATGACCCGGGTGCCGCGCACCTCGGGCAGCTACGCCGAATACGTGCCCGTGTCCAGCCTGAGCGTGGCGCGCAAACCCTCCCGGCTCAGCCATGTCGAGGCGGCCGCGGCTCCCCTCGCGGCGCTCACCGCCTGGGGCATGGTCGTGCGGGTCGCCGAGGCCGCGCCGGGTCAGCGCCTGCTCATTCACGCCGGCAGCGGCGGTGTCGGCCACTTCGCCGTGCAGTTCGCGCACGCCATGGGCGCCCACGTGACCGCCACTGGATCGACCCGCAACCTCGACTTTCTGCGCGAGCTCGGCGCCGACGACGTCTTCGACTATACCGCCGGTCGCTTCGAGGAACACCTGTCGGGCTTTGACACGGTCATCGACCTTGTCGGCAACGTGCACGACAACACCGGCACCCGGTCCCTGGCCGTGCTGCGCCCGGGCGGCCTGCTCGTGAACGCGCCCACCGGCAGCTGGCCCACCATGACCGAGGAGGCCGACGCCGCCGGTGTGCGCGCGACCGGGTTCAAGGTGGCCCCCGATCGCTACGAGCTGGAGAAGATCTCCCACCTTCTCGACGCCGGCACCGTGCGAGTGCACGTCGACCGGGTCTTCGAGCTCGCCGAGGGAGCCGCCGCGCACCGTCACGTGGAAGAGGGGCACACCCGCGGCAAGATCGTGCTGCGCGTCTGCGAGTAGCGGCCGGTCGACGCGCTCTCTTGCACAGCCGAGGCGCAGCCGTCATGAACCAGACTGGAAGAACACGGCACCAATCAGGGAGAACCGATGCACACGACAGCCCACCCGCACCGGGCCGACGCGCCGACCCGGGGCCGTGATGACTCGCCGACCATCGTGTGGTTTCGCGACGACCTACGTCTGGCCGACCACCCCGCGCTGCACTCCGCCGTGCAGCGCGACCGGCCCGTCATCGCCCTGTATGTGCTCGACGAGGAGTCTGCGGGGGTGCGCCCGCTCGGCGGAGCAGCCCACTGGTGGCTGCACGGCAGCCTGAGCGCGCTGGCCGCATCACTGCGCGATCTGGGCGTTCCGCTGGTGCTGCGCCGGGGCGCCGCGGAGCCCGTGGTGCTGGAGCTGGCGGCATCCGTTCAGGCCGGCGCGGTGCTCTGGAACCGCCGCTACGGCGGCCCGGAACGCGCCGTCGACACCGCCATCAAGACCGCGCTGACCGACAGCGGCGTGCAAGCCCACAGTTTTGCCGGGTCGCTGTTGTTCGAACCCTGGACCATCAGCACCGGCCAGGGCAACAACTACTCCGTCTTCACCCCGTTCTGGAAGGCCTGCCTCGCCGCGGAGCCGCCGCGCGAACCGTACCCGGCGCCGCAGGCCCTCACGGCCTTCTCGGCTCCGGTCGCCTCCGACGCCCTCGTCGATTGGGCTCTGCTGCCCACCCGCCCCGACTGGGCCCACGGCCTGCGCGACGCGTGGGTTCCCGGCGAGGCTGCCGCGCACGAAATGCTCAGCACCTTTCTCGACAAGACCATCCCGCGCTATGCGACCGAGCGCGACAACCCCGACGCCGGGGCCACCTCACGGCTGTCGCCGTACCTGCGCTGGGGCGAGATCAGCCCGTTCCAGGTCTGGCACGCCACCCAGGCGGTGCAGCGCACCGCCACCGCGGCCGCCGCCCAGAGCGGCGCCCGCTTTCTGGCCGAGATCGGCTGGCGCGAATTCGCCTGGCACGTGCTGTTTCACTCCCCCGACCTCGCCACCGTCAACCTGCGCCGCGACTTCGACAACTTTCCCTGGCCCGAGCTCGACGAACGCGCCCTGCGTGCCTGGCAGCGCGGCCGCACCGGCTTCGCCCTGGTCGACGCCGGCATGCGCGAACTCTGGCGCACCGGCAGCATGCACAACCGCGTGCGCATGGTCACGGCGTCATTCCTGATCAAGAACCTGCTCATCGACTGGCGTCAGGGCGAACAGTGGTTCTGGAACACCCTCGTCGACGCCGACGCGGCCAGCAACCCGTTCGGCTGGCAGTGGGTCGCCGGTTCCGGGGCGGATGCCGCGCCCTACTTTCGCGTCTTCAACCCCGAACTGCAGTTCAAGAAGTTCGACCCGCAGGAACGCTACGCGCGCGCGAACATCGCGGAATGGGGCACCAATTCGTATCCGGCGCCCATCGTCGACCTCGGCGAGACCCGCCGCGCCGCCCTCGCCGCCTACGAGCAGGTGAAGCGCACCGCCCCCGCCTAACACCCCGCCATCACCCCGCTATCACCCCGCAATCACCCCGCAATCACCCCGCAATACACCGCAATACACCGCAATACACCGCAAGACGACGAGTTTCGCGGGCTTTCAGAGCAGGCGTTGCATCACGAGATCGGTCTCGTTCACCCCGTCGAAGAGAAAATGCTTGCTGCCCACGGCCATGAAACCATGTTTGGCATAGAACCGCAGGGCGCGGTCGTTGAGCTCGTGCACGCCGAGCCAGGCGCCCGCACTGCCCCGGTCGCGGCCGGCCTGCAGCGTGGCAGTCATGAGCTCGCCGGCCAGGCCCGAGCCGTGGCTGTCGGCGCGCACATAACACTTGCTGACTTCAACAACGGGGCGGATGCTGACACATGCCCGGGCATCAGCGTCGTCGGGTTCCCCGAACACCAGCATGGTGAACCCGGCGAGCTCCTCGTTCTCGGCGTCGTTCTCGGCGTCGTTCTCGGCGATGTTCTCGGCGTCGTTCTCGGCGATGAGGATCAGCCGGGTCGGGTCGGCGAGGTGCCGCGTGAAGTGCTCCGCCGACAGCGCCGCGCGCACGTGCTCGGCCACGGCCGCGAGATCGACGTCGGGCGGGCAAGCCAACGCGAAGGTGGCGGCCGCGAGATCGGCGAGCGCCGCGGCATCCGCCGGCCGGGCGGGTCGGATTCTGCTCATGGTTCAGCGTGCCACAGCTCCGTGCCGTCCCGCCCCCACCACCCACCTCCGCGAGACGACGCGTTTCGCCCCTTGGATTTTTTTCAAGGGGCGAAACGCGTCGTCTCGGGTGGTGGGGGCAGCGCCACGGGGAGGGCTGCGAGGGGGAGCGCGACCCAGCGCCTACAGGAAGTGCGCGTAGGCCCCCACAGTGAGGAAGGTGGGGAACTCAGGCTCCAGTGCCGCGCTGTGCAGCACGGTGAGGGCGTCGTCGAACCGGTCTTCCGGGCTGCGATCCAGCCCCGCGACCACCTCACCGAGCAGGCTCTTCACCCACGCCAGATCGATGCGACGCCCCTCGGCGGTCACCGAGCCCGTGTGAATCCACTGCCACAGCTGTGACCGGGAGATCTCCGCCGTCGCGGCGTCCTCCATCAGGTTGTCGATGGCCACCGCGCCCGTGCCGCGCAACCACGACTCGATGTAGCGCAGCGAGATGAGCAGGTTGCCGCGCACCCCGGCCTCGGTGATCTGGCCTTCAACGCTCGCAATATCGAGCAGCTGCGCCGCGCTCACGTGCACCTCGGGGCGCTGACGCTCCAGCTGGTTGGGCCGCTCGCCCAGCACCGCGTCGAACTCGGCCTGGGCCGTAATGATCAGGTCAGGGTGCGCCACCCAGGTGCCGTCGAAACCGTCGCCGGCTTCACGCTTCTTGTCGGCGCTCACCTGCTCCAGGGCCAGCCGGGTCACCTCCGGGTCGCGGCGGTTGGGAATGAACGCGCTCATGCCGCCGATCGCGAACGCACCGCGGCGGTGACAGGTCGACACCAGCAGCTCGGTGTACGCCCGCATGAACGGCACCGTCATGGTGATCTCTTTGCGGTCGGGAAAGACAAACCGACGCCCCCGGGCCCGGAAGGTTTTGATGATCGAGAAGATGTAGTCCCAGCGCCCGGCGTTCAGCCCGGCACAGTGCTCACGCAGCTCGTAGAGGATCTCTTCCATCTCGAACGCGGCCTGAATGGTCTCGATGAGCACCGTGGCCCGGATGCTGCCGTGTTCGATTGCGAGCCGAGCCTCCGAGAAGGTGAAAATGTCGTTCCACAGCCGGGCCTCGAGGTGGCTCTCCAGCTTCGGCAGGTAGAAGTAGGGCCCGCGTCCGTTGGCCATGAGGCGCTTCGCGTTGTGAAAGAAGTACAGCCCGAAGTCGATGAGACTGCCCGACGCGGCCACGCGCCGGTTGGCACGGTCCACGAAGGTGATGTTCTTCTCCACCAGGTGCCAGCCGCGCGGACGCATCACGATGGTGGGGGTGTCACCGTGGGCGTCGCCGGTCACCGTGTAGTGCTTGCCTTCGGGACTCGTGTGGTCCAGCTGGCCGCGCACCGCGTCGAAGAGCGAGATCTGGCCTTCGATGACGTTCGCCCAGGTGGGGCTGGTGGCGTCTTCCTGGTCGGCGAGCCACACTTTGGCGCCGGAGTTCAGGGCGTTGATGGCCATTTTTCGGTCGGTCGGCCCGGTGATTTCCACCCGCCGGTCCTCGAGGCCGGGGCCGGCTCCGGCGACAGACCAGGTGGTGTCGCTGCGAATGTGCTCGGTCGCGCTGAGAAACTTCGGGTCGCGGCCGTTCGCGGCATCGACCCGGTTCTGCAGTCGGGCGGCGAGCAGGTCGTGCCGGGTGCCGGCGAACAGCTCGTGCAGGTCGGCGAGAAACTCCAGCGCCTCAGGGGTGAGGATCTCGTCGTACCGGGCACCGAGCGGGCCGGTGACTTCGAGGTGCGGGCGAATCGTGGCAAAACTACCGGTATTGCCGGTGGGACGTTCGATTGTGGCCCGGTCGCTGGTGCTCATGGCGTGGTCTCCTTGCTCCTTGGATGGTGTCGGTCTGTGCTGGTGTATCCACTGTGCTCCAGCGACAACCCCGCGAAGCCAAAGTTCTGAACAGAAAAACCTGAGTTCTTCCGATTTGTGAAACTTTGCCCATACCGGCGGCCCTGCCGTGCCACACTGGGGCCATGATCACAGCCGATCCCACCGCACTGCCCGTGTCCGCACTGCCCGCGCCGACAGCGCGGTGGCGGACGCTCCCACCCCCGGCAGCGAACCCGACCTCGACGCGCTCACCCTCGGGCGGCGCATCCGGGAACTGCGCACACACCGCCGCATGACCCTCGACGCCCTGGCCACCGCCATCGATCGCGCGCCCAGCCAGGTGTCCATGATCGAAAACGGCAAACGCGAACCGCGCCTGGCGATGCTGCGCACCATCGCCCTGGCCCTGGGCACAACGGTCGATGACCTGCTCAAGACGGATGCCTCCTCCCCCCGTGCCGCGCTGGAGATCGCCGTCGAGCGGGCGGTGCGCGGCCCGGTCTTCGGCGCCCTCGGGCTTCCCCGCATCCGGGTCAGCAAGGGCCAGAGCGATGAGACGCTGCAGACCATCCTCAGCCTGCACAATGAGATCGACCGGCTCAACCGGGAACGGGTGGCCACCCCCGAAGAAGCGCGCCGCGCCAACGCCCAGCTGCGCGCCATCATGCGCAAACAGGACAACTACTTTCCCGAGCTCGAAGCCCAGGCTCTGGAGCTGCTCACCGCGGTGGGCCACTCCGGGGGGCCGGTCTCCCAGCAGGACATCGCCGACATGGCCAGCCACCTCGGCTACTCCCTGCACTACGTTCACGACCTGCCGCATTCCACCCGGTCGGTGACCGACAAACGCAACGGCCGCATCTACCTGCCCACCGACCGTTCCAGCTCTCGGGACACCCGGTCGCCCATCGTGCAGGCTTTCGCCAGCCACCTGTGCGCCCACGAAGAGCCCGAAAACTACGCCGATTTTCTGCGCCAGCGGGTGCAGACCAACTACCTCACCGCGGCCATTCTGCTGCCCGAGCGTGACGCGGTGCGCATGCTCACCGAGGCCAAGACCCTGCGTCGCATCTCGATGGAAGACCTGCGTGACGCCTTCGCGGTCTCGTATGAGACGGCCGCGCACCGGTTCACCAACCTCGCCACCGCACGCCTGGACATTCCGGTGCACTTCATGAAGGTGCACGAATCCGGCACCATCATCAAGGCCTACGAAAACGACTCGGTGCGCTTTCCCAGCGATGCCCTCGGCGCCGTCGAGGGCACCACGGTCTGCCGCAGCTGGACGGCCCGCACCGTGTTCGACGTTCCCGACCGGTTCAGCGCCTGGTACCAGTACACCGACACTCCCACCGGCACCTTCTGGTGCACCGCCCGGGTCGAGAAAGCCAAGGAGGGTGAGTACTCGGTGAGCGTGGGGGTGCCCTTCGACCACGTGAAGTGGTTTCGCGGGCGCGAGACCCCGCACCGTGAAACCTCGAAGTGCCCCGACGAATCGTGCTGCCGACGAGCGCCCGACAATCTCGCCAACCGCTGGGAGGGCCAGTCCTGGCCGGCCGCCCGTACTCCGACGAGCCTGCTCGCGGCCCTGCCCACCGGCACCTTCCCGGGCGTCGACCAGACCGAGGTGTACCAGTTTCTGGAATCGCACGCCCCGCGCTGACGCGCCGCGGCCCACCCCCGCGGGACTCAGACGATCCAGGTGCGGTATCGTCGCCTCTAACCTGTCAGAAAGGACATCATGGGCATCCGTGAACTGCGCAATTTCGTGAACGGTGATTACGTCGCGTCGACCGCGACCCACTATCTCGATATCACCAACCCGGCCACGGAAGAGGTCTACGCGCACGCTCCGGCCTCCACCGAAGCCGACGTTGGCGCCGCCTACGAGTGTGCCGCGACCGCGTTCGACATCTGGGGCGAGACCACGCCCGCGGAGCGTCAGCGTGCCCTGCTCAAGTTCGCGGATGCCCTCGAAACCCGTGGTGAGGAACTGGCCGACGTCGAAAGCGAGAACACCGGCAAGCCCCGCCCGGGGCTCGTGGCCGAAGAAGTCGACATGATGATCGACCAGCTGCGTTTCTTCGCCGGGGCCGCCCGCATGCTCGACGGCACCTCGGCCGGCGAGTACCTGGCCGACCACACCTCATTCGTTCGCCGCGAGCCGATCGGTGTCGTTGGGCAGGTCACCCCGTGGAACTACCCCATGATGATGGCGATGTGGAAGATCGCCCCGGCCCTCGCCGCCGGCAACACGGTGGTGCTCAAACCCTCCGACACCACCCCGGTGTCGACGCTGCTGATGGCCGAGATCGCGGCGGAGTTTCTGCCGCCCGGCACCTTCAACGTGGTCACCGGCGACCGTGACACCGGGCGGGCCCTGGTGACCAACCGCACCCCGCAGCTGGTATCGATCACCGGTTCGGTGCGCGCCGGCATGGAGGTCGCCGGCGCGGCCGCCCTCGACGTGAAGCGGGTGCACCTCGAGCTGGGCGGCAAGGCCCCCGTCATCGTGTTCAACGACGCCGACATCGCCGCCGCCGTCGCCGGCATCTCGGCCGCCGCCTTCTACAACGGCGGTCAGGACTGCACCGCGGCGACCCGGGTGCTCGTGCAGGAGGGCGTGCACGACGAGTTCGTCGCCGCTCTGGCCGCCTACTCCCGCGACAACGCCCGCACCGGCGCGCCACTCGAGAGCGGCATTCTCTACGGCGCCCTCTCCAGCGCCGGCCACCTGGCCCGTATCGAGTCGGTGCTCGCCGAGCTGCCCGACCACGCCCGCCTCGACCTCGGCGGCCACCGCCAGGGCGACCGCGGGTACTTTCATGAGGCCACCATCGTCTCCAACCTCCGGCAGACGGATGCCGCGGTGCAGAATGAGATCTTCGGCCCCGTCATCACCGCGCAGAAGTTCACCGATGAGCGTCAGGCGCTCACCTGGGCGAACGACGTGCAGTACGGTCTGGCGTCCTCCGTGTGGACCAGCAATCACGGCACCGCGATGCGCATGGCGAAGCATCTCGACTTCGGCTGCGTCTGGATCAACACGCACATTCCCCTGGTCGCCGAGATGCCGCACGGTGGTTTCAAGCACTCCGGCTATGGCAAGGACCTGTCGCGTTACGGCTTCGAGGACTACACCCGCCTCAAGCACGTCATGAGCTACATCGGCTGACCCGCGCCCGAGGCACGAGCAACAACCGATCGCCGAGGTTACCCGGCTCCGAGAACCGTCTCGCCCGGTCTCGATCGCTCGTACCTCGCGCCTCGACCAGCGGACGGGCCACGCACGTCCCCGCCGTGCGTCCCCGCCGGTCGACGCGAGTCCCCGCCGGTCGAGGCCGAGCTTGCGAGGATCGAGACCACGCACGACGATCTCCGAACCCGGTCTCGACCGCTCGTACCTCGCGCCTCGACCAGCGGACGGGGCGACGCCCGCTCCCGCCGCAGACGAGGCGACGAAAAAGCAGGGCCCCGTCGAAGACGGGGCCCTGCCTGGTACAGCTAGAACAGAATTAGATCGCGTTCACGTCGAGCTGGATGCCCGGGCCGAAGGTCGTCGAGACGACGCCCTTGGTGATGTAACGGCCCTTGGACGAGCTCGGCTTGAGGCGCACAACCTCTTCGAGAGCCGCGGAGATGTTCTCGTTGAGCTGCTCGACCGAGAAAGACGCCTTGCCCACGACGAAGTGCACGTTGGCGTGCTTGTCGACGCGGAAAGCGATCTTTCCACCCTTGATGTCGGAGACGGCGCGTGCGACGTCGGGCGTCACGGTGCCGGTCTTCGGGTTGGGCATGAGGCCACGCGGGCCGAGCACCTTTCCGAGGCGTCCGACCTTACCCATGAGCTCGGGGGTGGAGACGGCGGAGTCGAAGTTGGTGTAACCGGCGGCCACCTTTTCGATGAGCTCGTCGCCACCGACCTCGTCGGCGCCGGCAGCGATAGCTGCCTCAGCGGCCGGGCCGGTCGCGAAAACGATGACGCGGGCGGTGCGTCCGGTGCCGTGGGGAAGAATCACGGTACCGCGAACCATCTGGTCGGCCTTGCGGGGGTCCACTCCGAGGCGCAGGGCGACCTCGACGGTGGAGTTGAACTTGGCCGAGCCGGTCTCCTTGGCGAGGGCGACCGCTGCTGCGGGGGTGTAGAAGGTGTCTTCGCCGATTTTCTCGGCAGAGGCGCGGTAGGCCTTTGACTTTGTTGCCATGGTGAATCTCCTGTACTGGGGAATGTGGTTTTCGTGAACCTGGCAGGCTCTTCCACGAACTGCTGGGTGGCTGAGGTGTTCCTCAACCGGGGTGGATCGAGACTAAGCCTCGACCGTGACGCCCATGGAGCGGGCGGTTCCTGCGATGATCTTGCTGGCGGCGTCAAGGTTCGTCGCGTTGAGGTCGACCATCTTGATTTCGGCGATCTCGCGAACCTGGGCCTGGCTGAGCTTGGCGACCTTGACGCTGTGCGGTGTTCCGCTGCCCTTGGCAACTCCGGCGGCCTTCTTGATCAGTTCCGCGGCCGGCGGGGTCTTGAGGATGAACGTGAAGGAACGGTCATCGTAGACGGTGATTTCCACCGGGATGACGTTTCCGCGCTGGGCTTCCGTCGCAGCGTTGTACGCCTTGCAGAATTCCATGATGTTGACGCCGTGCTGACCCAGCGCCGGGCCGATGGGCGGGGCGGGGTTGGCGGCGCCGGCCTTGATCTGAAGCTTGATCAGACCGGTAACCTTCTTCTTCGGTGCCATTGTTCTTCCTTACTGTGTGATGTTCGAGCGGACGAACCGCTCTCCCGGTGGCCCGGACGGGCCCCGGTGGTTTTGGGAAACCGAGAGATGCGAAGTGCCCCGCGTGGGGCATCCGCCGCAAGCGGCTAGAGCTTGGTGACCTGGTCGAAGCTGAGCTCAACCGGCGTTTCACGCTCGAAGAGGGAGACGAGCACGATGAGCTTGCCGCTTTCGGGCTTGATCTCGTTGATCGAACCGGGCAGGCCCGCGAAGGAACCTTCCTTGATGGTGATGGTCTCGCCGATTTCGAAGTCGACCTCGGCGGGGATGACGCGCTGGGCGCTCTTGCCGGGTCCGCCACCGGACTTGCCGACCGGGGCTTCCTCGATCTCGACGAGGCCCTTGAGCATGCCGAAGGATTCTTCGAAGCGCAACGGGGTGGGGTTGTGGGCGTTGCCCACGAAGCCCGTGACACCGGGGGTGTGACGCACGACCGACCAGCTGTCCTCGTTGAGGTCCATGCGCACGAGCACGTATCCGGGGATGCGCACACGGGTGACCATCTTGCGCTGGCCGTTCTTGATCTCGACGACGTCTTCCATGGGAACTTCGACCTGGTAGATGAAATCTTCCATGCCGAGGGACTGCTTGCGGTTCTCGATGTTCGACTTCACGCGGCGTTCGAAGCCGGCGTAGGAGTGGATCACGAACCACTTGCCCGGAAGCGTGCGCAGTTCCTTGCGGAAGGCGTCGTACGGGTCAACGACGGCGTCGTCGACGACCTCGTCGGTCGCAGCGTCGGCGGCGATGACCTCTTCTTCGTCTTCGACGGCCTCGACAGATGCGTCGGCCTCTTCGGCGGAGTCGACGTCGAGGGCGTCGTCGACGACGGCGTCTGCCTCGGGATCGGTGGACTCGGCGAGAGCGTCGAGGGCGGCGTCGAGGTTGACCTCGATGCCGGCGTTCGGATCGACGACGTGCAGGGCTACCTCTTCAGCGGCCTCTACGGAGTCTTCGGCGGATGCGAGAGTACCGCCCTCCTGGGCTTCGTCCTCTTCGGAGGACTGCTCGGCAGCGGTCGCCCAGTCGACATCGTCGTGCTTCGTCTCAGTCACTAAATTCAATCCTTCTCTGTTGCCTATTGCGGGAAAACCATGAGGGGCAGGAGCTGCCAGGACCGTCGCGCGACGGTCACACGGTTAGGCGCCCGGCGTTCCAAACACATACGTCACGACCAGGGCGAAAACCCAGTCGTAGGCGGAGACGATGGTCATCATGATGACCACGAAGACCAGCACGACGCCCGTGTAGCTCAGAAGTTCTTTACGGGTCGGGGTGACGACCTTCTTCAGCTCGGCTATGACCTGTTTGATGAACAGGGACAACCGAGCGAACGGACCACGTTTGGCATCACGGGAAATTTTCGCGTTCGCGACTATTTCCTCACCGGGTTCGTCGACAACGTTTCGGGCCACCTGTTACACCTTTCGTGGGCCAGCGGAATTACCACCGACTTGCAGGGCGGACAGGACTCGAACCTGCAACCTGCGGTTTTGGAGACCGCTGCTCTACCAATTGAGCCACCACCCTATGGTGAGAAATCTACCGTGCTTTTCTGGACCGCCCCCGTCTGCAAAGAAAAGGGCGCAGAGAAGTTTGCGCAGACTTCAACTACCTCACCAAGTCTAGGTTATCCGAGCGGCACCTGTAAAGCCGAGCCCCGGTCGGCTGCGAAGTGGCCGTCACCGAGCGCGGCCCGTAGGCATCCGAGGCCCCGCGCCCTATGCTCGTCCCGGCCGGCGCGCCAGGCCATCTCGGCCTGGCGCTCCTCCTCGGCGACCAGCCGGCGCTGCTCGAGCGCCCCGGCCCGCTC